>NZ_JBSFYC010000009.1:0-156484 GCF_053595675.1 Streptomyces sp. NPDC002446
TTCCCAGACCGCGGGCCCGTCGGCGGTGTCGGGGGTGGCCACCGTCAGGCGTACGACGCGTCCGGCCGCGAACTGCTGACCGCGCTGCGCACCGCGCTGGCGGCGGCCCCGCCGACCCGCGTCGAGATCACGGTCAACGCCGCCGCCTCCCTCGCCGACGGCCGCCCCGCCGTACGCCTGACGGTGGCCACCCCCGACACCGCCGACGGGCCCGCGGTCTGGGAACGCCCCCTTTGACGCGGGGGGCAACCCGAGCCCTACCCTCCACACCCACGCCCGGCTCCCCGAGCGCCCCTAAGGGTGACCGCGCGGGAATCACTTGACCTAAAGATTGGTTGAGGTTCTAGCGTTCTTTCATGTCGCCGGTCACGCACGGCGATCCCGTGACGACCCCGGCACTCTGGAGGCCCCCATGGACATGGAAGTCACCGCCTGGCATTCACTGCACAGCACGATGACCGCGCAGCAGGGCCGGCGACGGTTCTCGCGCGGGACGCTGCGCCGGATCACGGCGTTCGCCCGACCGCACCGGAAGTACCTGGTGTGGTTCCTCGTGCTGAGCACGGTGACCGCGATGCTCGCGGTGGCCACCCCGCTGCTCGCGGGCCGGGTGGTGGACGCGATCGTGGGCGGCGACTCGTCCGCCCTCGTCCTCGGACTGTCCGGACTGATCGCCGTCATCGCCGTCGCCGAGGCGGGCCTGGGCCTGCTGACCCGCTGGCTGTCGGCGAGCATCGGCGAGGGGCTGATCCTGGATCTGCGGACGACGGTGTACGACCACGTCCAGCGGATGCCCATCGCCTTCTTCACCCGCACCCGGACCGGCGCGCTGGTCAGCCGCCTGAACAATGACGTGATCGGGGCCCAGCGGGCGTTCAGCGACACCCTGTCGGGCGTGGTCAGCAACATCGTGACGCTGCTGCTCACCCTCGCAGTGATGCTCAGCCTGTCCTGGCAGATCACCCTGATCGCACTGGTGCTGCTGCCGGTGTTCGTGCTGCCCGCACGGCGGGTCGGCCGGCGGCTGGCGGATCTGCGCCGGGAGGGCGCCGACCACAACGCGGCGATGGGCACGCAGATGACCGAGCGGTTCTCCGCGCCGGGCGCCACCCTCGTCAAGCTGATGGGCCGCCCGTCCCACGAGTCCGCGGAGTTCGCCACCCGGGCCCGCCGGGTCCGCGACATCGGCGTCCGCTCGGCCATGGTCCAGACGTACTTCGTCACCGCCCTCACCCTGGTCTCCGCACTGGCGCTGGCGGTCGTCTACGGCCTGGGCGGGTTCCTCGCGCTGCGCGGTCAGCTGGAGGCCGGCGCCATCGTCTCCCTCGCCCTGCTGCTCACCCGGCTCTACGCCCCGCTGACCGCGCTCTCCGGCGCCCACATCGAGGTGATGAGCGCGCTGGTCAGCTTCGAGCGGGTCTTCGAGGTGCTCGACCTCAAGCCGCTGATCAGCGAGAAGCCGGACGCCCGCGCGGTGCCGGACGGCCCGGTGTCGGTCGAGTTCGACTCCGTACGCTTCGGCTACCCGTCCGCCGACAAGGTCTCGCTGGCCTCCCTGGAGGAGGTCGCCACCCTCGACACCCGGGGCGGCGAAGAGGTGCTGCACGGCATCTCCTTCCGCGCCGAACCCGGCCAGATGGTCGCCCTGGTCGGCTCGTCGGGCGCCGGGAAGTCGACGGTGGCCCAGCTGCTGCCGCGGCTGTACGACGCCGACGCCGGCGCGGTGCGGCTGTCCGGGGTGGACGTCCGCGAGCTGACCGCCGCCTCGCTGCGCGACACCCTCGGCATGGTCACCCAGGACGGGCACCTCTTCCATGACTCGATCCGCGAGAACCTGCTGCTGGCACGGCCGGAGGCGACCGAGGAGGAGCTGTGGGACGCCCTGCGCAGGGCCCGTCTGGAGGCTCTGATCGCCACCCTGCCGGACGGCCTGGACACCGTCGTCGGTGAGCGCGGCTACCGCCTGTCGGGCGGTGAACGGCAGCGGCTGACCATCGCCCGGCTGCTGCTGGCCCACCCCCGGGTGGTGATCCTGGACGAGGCCACCGCCCATCTGGACAACACCTCCGAGGCGGCGGTGCAGGAGGCCCTCACCGAGGCGCTGGAGGGCCGTACGGCGCTGGTCATCGCGCACCGCCTGTCGACCGTACGGGCCGCGGATCTGATCCTGGTCGTCGAGGGCGGGCGGATCGTCGAGCGCGGGACGCACGAGGCGCTGCTGGCGGCGGACGGGCGGTACGCGGAGCTGTACCGGACGCAGTTCACGGACTCGGACTCGGACGCGGTGCGAAAGGCCGGCCCGGAGGCCGAGCCGGCCGCTGATCTGGTGGAATCGGCACTGGTGAACTGACGCCCGCCCCCAGGGCGTGACCCGCCCCGATGTACCGGACCGGCCCTAAAGGCCCCCGCCTCCCCTTGGCGGGGGCCTCGCGCGTACCGAAAACTGAGGAGATGACGCAGCGCGCGGAACACACCAAGGTCATGGACCGCCTGGCCATCGACGATCTGGTCACGGGCTACGCGATCGCCGTGGACGACGGCGACTGGCCCGGCTACCTGGCCCTGTTCACCCCGGACGGCCGCGCGGACTACCGCTCCGCGGGCGGCATCGAGGGCGGCACCGAGGAGGTCGCGGCCTGGCTCGCCGAGATGCTGAAGCACTTCGCGATACGCCAGCATCTGATCGTCAACCGCCGCATCACCCTGGCGAGGCGGGACGGCGCACCGGGCGACACCGCGACCGTCCAGGCCGACTACCTCAATCCGATGCGGCTCGCCGGTTCCGCGTCGGACACCGGGGGCGGCCCCTCCGCCCCCAATTACACCTGCGCCGGGCGCTATGACTTCACCGCCCGCCGTACCGCGGACGGCTGGCGGCTGACCGGCGTCGTCGTACACGAGAAGTGGCGGGAAGTGCGCGCCGGGGACGACTGACCCTTTCCTTGATCGGCCGGCCCGCGCACACTGGCCGTCCGACCGGCGGACACCGGCACCAGGGAGACCGTATGGACAGAGCACCCGCCCGCCGGGCGTGGTGGCTGCGCTCCCCCTGGGGGCGCGGAGCGGCCGCGGCACTCGCCGGGGCGCTGCCGGCGCTCACCTTCCCCGCGCCGTCGTGGTGGTGGCTGGCGTATGTCGCGCTGGTGCCCTGGCTGCTGCTGGTGCGGACCGCGCCGACGTACGGCCGGGCCGCGCTGGACGGCTGGCTGGGCGGCGCCGGCTTCATACTGGCCGTGCACCACTGGCTGGTGCCGAGCCTGCATGTCTTCATCCTCGTGCTCGCGCTGCTGCTGGGTGCGCTGTGGCTGCCCTGGGGGCTCCTGGTGCGGTCGCTGCTGGGCGGCACGCCCGGCGCCGCCCGCCTGGCCGGGGCGCTGGTGCTGGTGCCGTCGGGCTGGCTGATGGTCGAACTGGTCCGCTCCTGGGAGTACTTGGGCGGCCCCTGGGGGCTGCTGGGCGCCAGCCAGTGGCAGGTGGCGCCCGCGCTGCGGCTGGCGTCGATCGGCGGGGTGTGGCTGGTCAGCCTGCTGATCGTGGCGGTGAACACCGCGGTGGCCGAGCTGATCGCCCGCCCGGCGGTTCGGCTGCCGGCCGTCGCCGGACTGCTGGTGTGCGCCCTGGCCGCCACCGCGGCCTGGTACTGGGCGCCGCTGCCCCGCCCCGCGGGTACGGTGCGCATCGCGGTCGTCCAGCCGGGCCTGACCGGCACCCCCACCGAGCGGCTGGCGCGCAGCGAAGCGCTCACCCGCTCGCTGGCGGGCCGCGGCGTCCAGCTGGTCGTCTGGGGCGAGAGCAGCCTCTACCGGGACCCGGTGGACCGCCCGGACCTCGCCGCCCGGCTCGCCGCGCTGTCCCGGCAGACGGGCGCCGAGCTGCTGGTCAACGCCGATGCGCCGCGCAACGGCGGGCCGGGCATCTACAAGAGCGCGGTCCTCATCGGGCCGGAAGGGCCGACCGGCGACCGCTACGCCAAGATGCGGCTGGTGCCGTTCGGGGAGTACATACCGCTGCGGTCCGTGCTGGGCTGGGCGACGAAGGTCGGCAAGGCGGCCGCGACCGACCGGATACGCGGCAGCCGCCCGGTGGTGATGCCGTTCGCCGGCGCGGACGGGCCGCGGATCGGGCCGCTGGTGTGCTTCGAGACGGCCTTCCCCGACATGAGCCGCCATCTGGTGCGCAGCGGTGCGCAGGTGCTGGTCGCGCAGTCCTCGACCTCGACGTTCCAGGACAGCTGGGCGCCGCGGCAGCACGCCTCGCTGGGCGCGCTGCGCGCCGCCGAGACCTGGCGGCCGATGGTGCACGCCACGCTCACCGGCGTCAGCGCGGTGTACGGCCCAAAGGGCGAGCGGATCGGCGAGCAGCTCGGCACCGACCGCAGCGCGGCCGCGGTCTACGACCTGCCGCTGGCCGAGGGCACCAGCCCGTACGCCCGGTTCGGCGACTGGGCCGTGTACGCGGCGGTGGGCGCGCTGGTGCTTGTCGGCGGGTACGCGGCGCTCCGCGCGCTCAGCGGACGGCCTGCGCCAGAGCGTCGGTGACCACCCGCTCGCACAGTTCGTGGGTGCGCAGCGCGTCCTGGGCGGACGGCTGCCGGCCGGCCCGTACGTCGTCCAGGAACGCCTGCACGATCTGCTCGATGCCGCGCTGGCGGGCGACCGGCACCCAGTCGCCGCGCCGGCGGACGCTCGGCTGCCCCTTGTGGTCGATGACCTCGGCGAGGTTGACCACCTGGCGCTTGGTGTCCTGGCCGGAGACGTCGAGGATCTCCTCCGCGGAGCCGCTGAGGCGGTTCATGGTGCCGATGGCGGTGAAGCCGTCGCCGGACAGCTGCAGCACCACATGCTGCATCAGCCCGTCCCGGATCCTGGCCCGGACGTCGATGTGGTCGATCTCGCCCGGGACGAGGAACCGCAGGGTGTCGACGACATGGATGAAGTCGTCCAGCACCATCGTGCGCGGGTCCTCCGGCAGCCCGACGCGGTTCTTCTGCATCAGGATCAGATCGCGGGCGTGCTCACGGCACTGGGCGTAGGCGGGCGCGAAGCGGCGGTTGAAGCCGACGGTGAGGCCGACGCCCCGGTCCTCGGCGAGCGCGACGATCCGCTGGGTCTCGGCCAGTTCGTAGGAGATCGGCTTGTCGACGTACGTCGGTACGCCCGCCGCTATCAGCCGGGTCACGATCTCGGGGTGGGCGGAGGTCGCCGCGTGCACGAAGGCCGCGTCCAGGCCCGTGGCGAGCAGCGAGTCCAGATCGGTGTGGAGCTGTTCGCCGGCCAGGCGGTGGGCGGCGCCGACCCGTTGCAGGGTGGCCGGGGTGCGGGTGTGCAGATGCAGTTCGAGGCCCGGCTGCACCGCCAGTACGGGCAGGTACGCCTTCTGGGCGATGTCACCGAGTCCGATGCAGCCGACCTTCACTGGTGCTCCTTGGGTAGCGCCGCGGCCCGGGTGCCCGGCGCCCCGGCAGCATACGTGGCGGGCGGCGGCCGCCAGGCGGCGATGTTCCTCCCCGTCCCGCCCCCGCCTCCCGTCTCGGACTGATCGCCGATACGGCCCGCGCTCTGCTGGCCGAGCGCGGTATGCGCGGGCTGACCCACCGGGCCGTGGACGAGGCGGCCGGGCTGCCGCAGGGCTCGATGTCGAATCCCGCGCGCACCCGGGCGGCCCTGCTGGAGGCGGCGGTACGCCGGCTGGCCGAACGGGAGGCGGCGGTGCACACCTCGTGCGCGGAACTCCTGGATGGAATGCCGCGGCGATAGGGCGCCCTGGAGGCGTCCCGGGTAGCTGCCGTCCCCGGCTACGCCGTACGCCCCGCCGCGCGGTCGATCCGCAGCTCCAGGCGGTCGATCGCGTCCCTGAGGCCCTGGCGGTACTCGCCGTCGGCGAGCGCGTTGACCGACGCGCGGGCGCGCAGCAGCTGGGCGCGGGCGTCGGCCGTCCGGTCGAGGGCGGCGTAGTCGGCCGCGATGTTGATGTGCAGGGAGGGGAAGAAGGCGCGCAGCGCGACGAGGGGGTGACGGGGGCCGGGGCCGTCGGCGACGCCCGGCTCCCCGGGGGCGCCTCCGGGCTCGTCGAGGCGTTCGGTGACGAAGCCCTCGGCCGCCTCCAGGGCTCTCAGGTCCCAGTCGAGCTCGTCCCGGGGGTCGTCCTGGGTGTCGGCCATGTAGTGGGCGAGGGTGCAGCGGTGGAAGGCGTCGCCCTGCGGCCCGATCTCGTGCCACAGCGCCGAGAGGCGGTTGCGGGCCTCCTCCCGGTCTCCGGCGCGATGCAGCATGATCGCCTGACCGATCCGGGTCAGCACGCCGTCCTCGGGCGTGGCCGCCCGCCGCTTGTCCATCACCGCGCACTCCCGGGGTTCGCTCACCACCGTCACTGCCGTTGCCTCGACGCTAACCGCCGGTGGAAACCTTCGCGCGGTGTGCGCGACGCGCCGGGTGGCCGGGCCCGCCCGGCGGATCATGCGGACGGGCCCCGGACCGGCGCCCGCGACTCAGCCCAGGTCTCAGCCCAGGTCAGGGATCCGCCAGTCGATCGGGGCATGGCCCTGCGCGGCGATCGCGGCGTTGATCTGGGTGAAGGGGCGGGAGCCGAAGAACTTCTTCGCCGACAGCGGGGAGGGGTGCGCGCCCTGCACCACCGCATGCCGTTCCTCGTCGATCAGCGGCAGCTTCTTCTTGGCGTAGTTCCCCCACAGCACGAAGACCGCGGGGTCGGGCCGCGAGGCCACGGCGCGGATCACCGCGTCGGTGACCTTCTCCCATCCCTTGCCCTTGTGCGAATTGGCCTCGCCCTCGCGCACCGTCAGGACGGCGTTCAGCAGCAGCACGCCCTGCTGGGCCCAGGGCATCAGATAACCGTTGTCCGGGATCGGGTGGCCCAGCTCCTCCTGCATCTCCTTGTAGATGTTCCGCAGCGACGGCGGCGTCTTGACACCGGGCTGCACGGAGAAGCACAGGCCGTGGCCCTGGCCCGCGCCGTGGTACGGGTCCTGGCCGAGGATGAGCACCTTCACCTGGTCGTAGGGCGTCGCCTCCAGCGCCGCGAAGACCTGCTCGCGGGGCGGATAGACCGGGCCGCCGGCCCGCTCCTGCTCGACGAAGTCGGTGAGCTCCTTGAAGTAGGGCTTCGCCAACTCCTCGCCGAGTACCCCGCGCCAGGACTCGGGCAGCATGTCGGTCACCACGTCAACAACCTCCGGTGTGTGTTGCGTTCTCCTCAGAGAACCTACCGGCGACCACTGACAACGCCGTCCACGGGCCGGTTTCCCGGGCCCGCGGACGGTTGCGGCCCTTGATCACCGCCGACGCGGCCGGTGCCGGCCCCAGGGGGACCGGCACCACGGACCGCCGGGACCGGCACCACGGACGTCGGGACCGGCACGACGGACCGTAGGGACCGCGGCACCACGGACCGTCCGGACCGCGACACCACGGACCGTCCGGACCGCCCGCCCATCAGACCCCGGCGTTGAGGAACAGCCCGCCGTCGACGACCAGCGTCTGGCCGGTGACCCACCCCGAGGCGTCGGACAGCAGGAAGGCCGCCGCCCCGCCGATGTCCTCCGGGACGCCGAGCCGTGCCATCGGGTAGCCGGCCGCCGCCTCCTCCTCGCGGTTCTCGTAGAGCGCGGCCGCGAACTTGGTCTTGATCACCGCGGGCGCGATGGAGTTGACCCGCACCACGGGCGCGTACTCATGGGCGAGCTGCATCGTCAGATTGACCATCGCGGCCTTGCTCATGCCGTACGCGCCGATGAACGGCGAGGCGTTGAGGCCGGCGATCGAGGCGATGTTGACGATCGCCCCGCCGTTGTCCTTCTGCCAGGCGTGCCAGGTGCGCTGGGCGAAGCCGAGCGCCGAGATGACATTGGTCTCGAAGACCTTGCGGGCGACATTGAGGTCGAGGTCGGCGATCGGGCCGAAGACGGGGTTCGTCCCCGCGTTGTTGACGAGGTAGTCGACGCGGCCGAAGGCCTCCATCGCCCGCTCGACGGCGACGGCCTGATGCGCCTCGTCGTGCGCCTTGCCGGCGACGCCGATCACCCGGTCCGCGCCGAGCCGCTCGGCGGCCTCCTTGAGGGCTTCCTCGTTGCGCCCGGTGATGACGACCCGGTCGCCGCGGGCCACCAGGGCCTCGGCGATGCCGTAGCCGATACCGCGGCTGGCGCCGGTGACCAGCGCCACCTTGCCGGAGGGCTCGGGGAGCCCGTGGTCCTGCTCGGTCATGTCTCGTACTCCTGGGGTCGGTGGGGCGGTCAGTTGAGCGGGCCGCCGGCGACGTACATGACCTGGCCGGAAACGAAGCCGGCGGCGTCACCGGTGAAGAAGGCGATCGCGTTGGCGATGTCCTCCGGCCGGCCGACCCGCTGGACCGGGATCTGGGTGGCGGCCGCGGCCTGGAACTCCTCGAAGCCCATACCGACGCGCTCGGCGGTGGCGGCGGTCATGTCGGTGACGATGAAGCCGGGGGCGACGGCGTTGGCGGTGACACCGAACTTGCCGAGCTCGATGGCGAGCGTCTTGGTGAAGCCCTGGAGACCGGCCTTGGCCGCCGAGTAGTTGACCTGGCCGCGGTTGCCGAGCGCCGAACTGGAGGAGAGGTTGACGATCCGGCCGAACTTCGCGTCCACCATGTGCTTCTGACAGGCGCGGGACATCAGGAACGCGCCCCGCAGATGCACGTTCATGACCGTGTCCCAGTCGGTCTCGCTCATCTTGAACAGCAGGTTGTCGCGGAGCACACCGGCGTTGTTGACCAGGACCGTCGGCGCGCCGAGCTCGGAGGCGACCCGGGCGACCGCCGCCTCCACCTGCTCCGCGTCCGAGACGTCACAGCCGACCGCGACGGCCTTGCCGCCGGCCGCGGTGATCTTCTCGACGGTGTCCTTGCAGGCCGCCTCGTCGAGGTCGAGTACGGCGACTGCGCGGCCCTCGGCGGCCAGGCGTACGGCGGTGGCCGCGCCGATACCGCGGGCCGCGCCCGTCACGATGGCGACGCGCTGCTCGGTGGTGGACATGCGGGTTCTCCTCACCCTCGAAACCTCGACAGGCGGCCGCCGCACCGATCCCTTGGGTGAGCAACCGCTTAGTACCCTGAGCAGGGCTGACGCTAGAAGCCCGGCAACCCGCTGTCAACGCCCCACCACCGCGCCGTTGCCGACCTCACCTGCGGAGCGAGCCGCCAGGCGGCGTGGCCACGCCATACGGAAGGGCGCCCGGCCCGCCGAACAGCGGACCGGGCGCCCGTAACAAGGCGACCGGCGGGTCAGCGCACCAGCAGCTCCAGCAGCCGCTCCGCCTCCGCCGCGGGGTCGGCGGTCAGGCCGGTGTGCACCGGCCCCGGCTGCACGATCGTGCTGCGCGGCGCGATCAGCCAGCGGAAACGGCGCCCCGCATCCTCCCCGGCCGCCTGCCCGGCCCGCTCGCCGCCCTGGCAGATGCCCTCGACGGCGCCGAGCGCGGCCCGTACGCCGGCCACATCGGCCGTGGGGTCCAGGGCCAGCAGCCGGGCCTCGTCGAGATGGGTCCGGGCCTCGACGAAGCGCCGGGCGTGGCAGTACACGACCACCCCCGCATTGATCATCTCGCCGCGCTCCACCCGGGGCACGACCTTCAGCAGCGCGTACTCGAAAACATCGCGTCCGTTGTGCAGACCGGTCACTTCACTGCCCTCCGTGGCAACTTTCCGGCCAGCCATTCCGGGGCCTGCGAGGGCTTGTCCTTGGTGGGCTCCCCGATGGTGATCTGATCACTGATCGTCCGGGCGCGGGCCAGCAGCGTCCGGACGTACGCCTGGCGCAGCAGGTCCGGCGAGTCGAAGCCGGGCTCGTCCACCAGCCATTCGTCCGGAACGTCCGCCACGATCGCGGTGAGCAGCTCCTCGGTGATCTGCGGCGCGAACTCCCCGGCAGCCGCCGCGACGTCCGGGCCGAAGGTGGCGAGCACATGGTCGGAGGCGTCGTAGGGCCGGGCCGCGGCCTTCTCCGCACTCGGCCAGTTGTGGTGCCAGATCATCGCGGCACCGTGGTCGATCAGCCACAGCTCGCCGTGCCAGACCAGCAGGTTGGGGTTGCGCCAGGACCGGTCGACGTTGTTGATCAGCGCGTCGAACCACACCACACGCCCCGCCTCACGGGCGCTCACCTCGAAGGCGAGCGGATCGAAGCCCAGCGACCCGGGGAGGTAGTCCATCCCCAGATTCAGCCCGCCGCTGGCCTTGAGCAGCTCCTGAACCTCCTGATCGGGCTCGCCGAGACCGATGACGGGGTCGAGCTGCATCCGCACCAGATCCGGCACCCGCAGCCCGAGCCGACGCCCCAACTGCCCGCAGATGACCTCGGCGACCAGGGTCTTACGCCCCTGCCCGGCACCGGTGAACTTCATGATGTATGTACCGAGATCGTCCCCCTCGACGATTCCCGGAAGCGATCCACCCTCACGCAACGGCGTGACATAGCGGGTCGCCATGACTTCGGTCAACATTTTCCCAGGCTATCCGACCCAGCGACCTTACAATCCACAATTAAATCCAAACCCGCACAAGCCAGGGAATCCGCCGCCATCATCCATCCCTGGGCAGAATCTGGGGACGGACTTACTACTGGCACGGTGGATCCCCCTTCCTCTCGAGCAGTCCGCCCTCTCGAGCAGTCCGCCAACGACGGCGCGCCCGTCACTCCCGGCCTCCGACATGAAGCGGGCACAGCAACCGAGCGTGACAGCCCGCGAGGAGCGCCGTCCTTCGACGCCGCCTCCCACTGCCACGGCTTCGCTCCTTTGGGGCGCGGCGTCCTCCGGACTCAATCCGAACACTTCACCCGCCGACCAACGAGTGGTCTGTGCCCGTCACAGATCCAGTCGCCGCCCGGCTGGTCGGACATCCGCCCATCCGGGATATCACCTGAACTTACGATTAACCGGGAAGTAATCAGTAGGGGTTAAATTCCCGCAAGGTGCCTGTATGTCTTTGACATGGTGCGCTGTCATATCTGTGCCAGATCGCCCCGCTCGTCTCGTCGCACCCATCAGGGGAAGGCAGGAACATGGGCAGATTCAGGTACGGAACCGCGGCGTCGGCCATCGTGCTGGCCGCCTCGGGATTGCTGGTAGCCGCGGGAGGCACGGCTCACGCGGAAGCGGGTCAGGACAACATCGGCATGTACAAGCAGGAGAAGACCCAGTGGTGCTGGGTCGCCTCCGGGCTGACCATCGCCAAGTTCCAGGGCTTGGGCTCCACGCAGACGGACTTCTGCAACCGGGCCCAGCCCTACTACGGCTGCAACAACCAGCCCGCCACGCTCGACGACATGGCCAGGGCCTGGGGCAGCCTCGGCATGACCCGCCCCGGCTCGGGCCTGAGCAGCGCGGCCACGTTCAACCAGGTGTACACCGAGGTCAAGGCGGCCCGGCCGGTCGCTGTCCGCATCGGGTGGACATCCGGTGGTGGCCACATGAACGTCGTCTACGGCTTCGACACGTCGAACAACACCATCGCTGTGGCCGACCCGTGGCCGGACACCGCCACGTACACGTGGTGGAACTACAACGACTACGTGAGCAACAGCTCGTCCAAGTGGACCCACTCCCGCATCGGCATCTCCCGCTAAGGCAGGCGACATGCGCGACACCAGCGGCACCAGAACGTCCAGCAAGCGGGCCGGCTCTCGCTTCTCCCGCCTGTCCATCGTCATCGCACTGAGCGCATCCGCACTGCTGTCCGTCGCCGGCCCGGCCCACGCGGCGCCGGCCAAGGACCCACTCCCGGCCGACATCCCCGACTACCAGGCCGCCCTCGACGCGGTGAAGTCCACCGCCGTCCGCAACACCGTCTGCCGCTTCCTGAGCACTCCGGTGCCCACCGGCGGCGCCAGCGGATCGGTGCAGACGATCCCCGAAACGGCCGAGCCGTGCCAGGGCCTCCCGGCCTTCACGATCAAGGACCCGGTGGCACTGAACGAGATCACCCCCGGGTTCGTCGCGGGCACCTCCCTGCCACTGCCCACCGAGGCGATCAAGCTGACGCAGTTGGTCTCCTCGCTGAGCACCACCGTCAACGGCCGCAACGCCACCGTCATGCTCGCCCCCACCCAGGGCGGCGGCTGGCACCTTGCGGCCGTGCGCGACGGCGACAGCGACGCCGCATACGCCAGCAAGGCCACCGCGGGCACGCTCGTCTTCACCGAGCCGCAGATCCGCGGCTGGTACCAACTCAAGCTCAACACCGTCGAGCCGCTCAACGACCAGGCCCGGCAGGGACTGGGCGGCCAGGCGTCGATGTCGCTCAGCGAGTACCAGAAGCTGGTCAATGCCCGCTACGCCGACAAGCTGCCCGGCTCGGAGTACGACACCAAGGGCTACTCCAGCGGCTACAGCCCCCAGCACAAGGCGGACGAGGCATCGTCCTCCACCCCGCTGCTCGCCGGTACCGGCGCGGCACTCGCCCTTGCAGGCGGGGCCGTCGCCCTCCGTCGGCACCGGCGCGCAAGCACCGGCTGAACCCGACCCCACTCGCCCCTCGCCCCGCCCTGGCAGCCAGCCGGGACGGGGCAAAACCCAGTCCCGGCCGGACCGGCCGCTACAGACCGGCACCTCGACGAGCAGTAGACGGACGGCCGACTGGCCCCGCTCGACGCCCATCGTCCAGCACCGGCCACACACCGGGCACTGCACCTCGACAGCAGAACATTGCCGTCTTCGGTATCCCCATCGGCAGCAGATCAGAGCACTCGCGACCGTACCGCGGGCCGACCCCACTGAACGCCACAACCCACAGCATCCAGCACCATCACGCCGCCCCACTAGGGATTTCCCACCTCCGCACGCTGGCTCCTGTTCGCCCGAGGCTCGCGTCGGCGTTGGCCGCTTCGGTCAGCGCTCCGGTGGGTGCGTACGCGGAGGTGGACTGCTGTCCGTCGTCGGCGGTGAGGTGGGTGACGCGGCCGAGTGGGTCGCGTGTGTAGATCAGGGTCTGGCCCGCGCCGTTGATACGCGAGGTGAGCTGGCCTGCGGCATCGCGGGGGTAAGTGAGGGTGCGGCCGCCGAAGTCGGTCTCGGAAATCAGGCGGCCGACGGCGTCATAACAGTAGTTCCAGCTGCGGCCGTCGGGGGCGATGACCCTCGTCGATGTCGTCGGCGAACTCCCGCATGGCCGTCGCCATCTCGCGGTAGTCGTCCTCGTCCACACTCGGCCACGACACACCGATGAGGTCGAGAACCTCATTGCCGGGAGTTGGCGGGCTTACCCGAGTGGTCGCGAGCCTGCGGCAGCTTCGACGTTCCCATCGGGGAGGCGCGCGCCCGTCAGCCACCGCTTCGCCATGCTGCGCGGGGCGGGCCTCGTCGAGCAGCGCGACGAGGGCGCCAAGCGCGCCAACCGGCCGCCGGCGGAGTTCGACATCCGCTTCCCAGGACTGATCGGACGCCGGTGGCGACAAGGGCAGGGATGAGGTCAGGCGACGCCTGCGCCGACAGCGGCCTCGCCATCGCCCGTTTGTCCAACGGCAGTGCTCCGCTGGCGTGTTCTCGCGGCGGATACGGCTTGAAACCGTACAACCCCTGAGCGTGGTGACAGGCATCACGCACCTCCGCTACCCGGAATGTCGGTTCCACTCCATGGATGACGTTTCATGGAGGTACCCAGGCAAACCGGCTTGGATATACGTTCCCGCCCACAACTTCTTCATAAAATCTTCATTTTGTGGGCGGGGGATGACGGGGATGCCTGTCTCGGTGCGTCGAAGACGCGTTCATCGGGTGCTGTCGGCGGGGATGGGCGGGCTCCTGACGGCAGGTCTCCTGCCCGCGGTCCTCGGGCCGTTCGCTTCGGCCGCGCCTCGCCCGCCGGAGCGCGTCACGACCACCGCCGCGGCACAGGAGTCGGATGCCCCGGCTCCTACCGAGGACGCCGCCCTGGAGCAGGCCAAACGCACCGGCCGGGAAGTTGAAGTCGCTTCCCTGCGCGGTGAGTCGGTCGATGTCGTGGCTACTGCGGAGGGCAGGCTTCAGGCCCGGCAGTACCTGCGCCCTGTCCGGACGAGGGTGTCGGGGCAGTGGAAGGACATCGACACCGACCTTGCCGCGCAGAGCAATGGGACGGTGGCACCGAAGGCGGCGGCTGTCGGCCTGGCGTTCTCGGGTGGTGGTGACGCGCCGTTGGTGACGATGCGCAAGGCGGGGCGCAAGCTGGCGCTGTCCTGGCCGAAGGCGCTGCCCGCGCCCGTACTCGACGGTGCACAGGCCACATACCGCGACGTACTGCCCGGCGTGGACTTGAGGATGGGTGCGCAGGCTGATGGTTTCACCCAGCTGCTGATCGTCAAGTCGGCTCAGGCAGCGAGCAGTTCGGAGCTGGTGCAGCTGCGGCTGAAGCTGGCTGCGGACGGCGTGGATATCAAGGAGACGGCCGCCGGCGGGCTGAGCGCGGTGGGCCGGGGCGCCGGATCGCCGGTGTTCGAGGCGCCGACACCGCTGATGTGGGACTCCAGCACGGGCCCCGCTGCCGGGACTCTCCAGAAGGGGCTCGCCTCCCGGGCTGCGACGGGAAAGGCGGGCCGTGCCGCCGCGGCCGCGGGCGGTGCCGACGGCGGTGAGCCCTCGGCCGGTGAGTCGGGGAAGCTCGCGCCGGTAGGGGTGGACGTCCCGGCAGGCCAGGACCAGGTCGTCCTCAAACCTGACGCCGATGTCCTCAAGGGCAAGGGCACTGTCTACCCCGTCTTCATCGACCCGCAGTGGTCCACCCCCAGGGCGACGGCCTGGACTATGGCGTCGAAGTACTGGGCCTCGTCCCCGCCGTGGAAGTTCAACGGTGATCACGACGCCGGGATGGGCTATTGCGACTGGAACTACTGCCAGCCGAACGACACCAAGCGCCTCTTCTACCAGGTTCCGGTCTCGGCTTTCGCCGGGAAGTCGATCCTTTCGGCGGAGTTCGTGGTCCGTAAGACCTGGTCCGCCTCCTGCAGTAAGAGAGAGGTCGAGCTGTGGCGTACCAAGCCCATCTCCTCCTCGACGACGTGGAATTCTCAGAACGAGTCGGGGTTCTGGCCGTTTCTACATGTCGATCAGAAGGCCAACCAACTGCAATGCGCTACAGAAAACTCCTATCATTGGGACTCGCCCCCTTCGCCCTCTTGGCGGCTTCCTGCTCGACGGCGTACGAGCCACTACCGCCAGCACCTCACTTCACAGCAAGTGCCCTGGCGGGCGAGTGGCACGGCCCTGAAGGTGCCCGCCTCTCTCTGACCAAGACCGGGGAACTGACAGCAGTGCGAATCCGAGGCCAAGAGATGGACTTCGATGACCACTGGAGCCTCTCCGGAAAAGGTTTTTGGGAGGTGAGCGATTCTTACAAAGGCGGCCGAACCGTAGCCGACGGCAAAATGGTGAAACTGACCATCAAGAAAGGAACGCCGCGCCCCGTGAAGATCGGGCGGGAACAGATGGATGGGTCCAACACTGCCCCAACAGAACAGAAAAATTCTCCGACCACCTACACCTGGGCCATGAGCGTCAAGAAGGAAGGAAAAAGCCTGCGCCTCTACTACGTGGTCGGCGACCCTGACGCAGGATGGCTCTGCCAGTTCACCCACGCATAACACCACGATGACGCGCCCGGTCGGCGCCTGATTACATCGCGACCCACCGAACTCACCGCAGACCCGCTCCGGCAACTGGCGGAGCTCGGGCTGGAGTGGGCAGGTAGCCACCGACGTGCCCCGGCACCGGCCGGCGGGGGGCGCCGGCACCTGGGCGAGCGGATCCTGCAGGACCGTACCTGGGATGCGCTCGCTACCGTGCTCGCAGAGGCCAGCGGGCACGACGCAGCCACCGTCCTCGACCAGGCTCTGGGCCAGCGCACCCTGGACGACGCCCGCAACCCCGCCCGCGCACTGACCTGGCGCATCCAGCGCCTCGGCCAACGCCCCGCCCCCGGCCCCCTGGCGCAGGCGGCCAAGATCCAGAGCACCACACGCCGGCCCACCGCTGCTCCGATCCACCGGGCAGTGGCCGCTCCGTCATCGCACCCGTCACGAGGGCGGCGGCGCTGATCACGTCCGGCTGGGCAGCTGGGGCGTGAGCAGTTCCAGCGCCTCCTCCCACCGGAAGCGGTCGGCCCCGCCGCCGGCCTTGGGCCGGTGAGGCTCGTACGCCCCGATCAGGACGCCCATCTCGCGCAGCCGGTCCAGACTCTGCCGGTACGCGGGGTTGGCGACCTGGGCCGAGTTCAGGTGCGGCAAGACGGCGGTCGGAATACCGAAGCCTTACGCCTCGCACAGGATGCCCAGGGCCAGGGTGTCGGAGATCTCGGCGGCCCACTTGTTGATCGTGTTGAACGTGTCCGGGGCGACCGCAATGGCGTCGGCGGGCGGCAGGGGGCGAGGATCGCCGGGTAAGCGCCAGGCCGAGCGGATGGGGTAGTCCGAGCCCCGTGGACAGGGGCAAGCCGGGTTCCAAGATGCACATCCTGTCGGACGCGAACGGACTGCCCCTCGTCGCCGGCGTCTCCGCTGCCAACGTCCACGACAGCGAAGGATTGAAGCCGATGGTGGCCAGTCACCAAACGAGACACGGCCCCCATCGCGGCCGGTGTTTCAAGCCTCAACGCCTGCCCGCGGACAAGGCATACGACGCACCTCACCTGCGGAAATGACTACGTGGCAAGCGCATCGGTGTCCGCATCGCACGCAAAGGCATCGAGTCCAGCAAGCGCTTGGGACGACACCGTTGGGTCATCGAACGCACCCTCTCCTGGCTGTCCGGCTACCGCAGACTCAGCCACCGCTTCGTAGGCGGCAAGGGTGAGCAGGTCATGGTGGAGCAGTTCGAGCAGGGCGGCCCAGCCGCGCCCGACGGTGTGGGCCCAGGCGGGGATCTGGCGCGCGGCGGTTCGGCGCGTTTCCGTCGTCATGGCGGCTATCGCGCGGGGTGGGCAGGGCGGTGATCTGCTCTGTCGGATGCGCTCCGTTGAACGGCCTGGTGGTGGGGGTGTCCTATGAAGTCGATCTCCGGGTAGTGCCGGGACGGGCCGTCGAGCAGGTGGCTGTGCTCGTGGCGCAGGTGCTTGTCGAAGAAGGCGGCGAGGTAGGTGCGTTGGATTGCGATGGCGCGGTCGGGGGCGATCGTGCCGAGCGTTTGGACGAGTGTGGCGGGAGTTTGCTTGAAGGGGCCGGGCGCCTGGGGGAAGAAGGTTTCCCAGTCCAAGAAGGAGAGGTGCTCGGCGCCGCGCAGCTTCAGGTTGTACCGCTCTCCGTGCAGGTGCTTCCAGAACCTATCCCAGCTCCGGTCAGTGTCGCGGTTGTGGTTTTGGGAACTGAACAGCAGGAACGGGCGGTCGAGGTCCTGGGCTTTCGCCGGGCCGAAGAATTGGCCGTCCAGGTTCGCACCGGCGTCGATTCTGTCGTCCGCCTGCATGGCCGCCGGCACCACTGCTCCGCCGAGAGACGGGCCGAACATTCCGATGCGCTTTGTGTCTATCGCGTGGGACAGACCTCGAGGAAGCGGCGCGTGGTCCACGTCCGGGTTGTGGCCTCGGGTGATCGCGGCCAACTGGTCGATGACGAAACGGGTGTCGGCGACCCGAGCGTCGATCACGCGCGATGCGGGGGTGGTCGGCGGCATGGTGCTCAACTCCAGCCGTCCGTCGGGGAACTGCACTTCGCTGCTCTCGTGGGTGTCGTCGAGGGTGACGACCAGGTAGCCGCGGCTGGCCAGATCTTCGGCGATCGCGGTGCCCGTCGCGCGGTCCGAGCCCCGCCCGGGCGAGTACAGCACGACCGGCAACTTTCCGGCCTTGTGAGCAACCGGTGCGCCGATGTGCCCGGCGGTGGTGGGCAGGGACACCGAGCCCGGAGGCACCTGCATGGCGGCCAGGAGGTGCGCGGCAGCCGCAGGCTGCATATAGGGTGCGGCGGGGTAGCGGGCGGTGTGCGTGGCCGGATACCACAGCGAAACCATCAGCTCGCGCGGCCGACTGCCCGGCAGCCAAGGATCCGTGCGGTGCGGATCGACCAGGTGGAGGTCGACCGTCCCGACCCCGTAGCGCCCGGTCGGGGCGGGAAGCGCCAGCTCACCAGGGGCATTCGCCTTGTCCAGGGGCGCCGCCTTGGCCGTAGGGGCCGCGGCGGCCTTGCCTGCAGCGGCGGCCGAGCCGATCCCGGCGCTCAGGAAAACGGCCAGCGCCCCCGTGGTACCGGCGACCCGGGCCCGCACACGGCTGCGGGGTTTCCTCCGTGCATGTTTCACGAGCAGCCCTCCTTGACGGTGTTCCGCCCCGTGATCAGTGCTTCGCGGTACCCGGCGGTGACCGCGGCTGCCGCTAAGGCTCTCCTCGGTATGAAGGCTCGGGGAAAGCGCATTTCTCAACTCTTTCGTGTGGGGGATATCCAGGGCATGCCACGGGCGCCTTCGCAGGTGAAGACGATGCAGGATGGGGAAGGACACGACTATGCCCTGAGGTAGGGAATTCTTACAGCACTTGTAGACCCTATGGCAATGATGCTCTGTCAACAGCCTTGACTTACCGGGGAGTAGGGCTGGAGCGTACGTTACGCCGCTGTATTGATTACCCACGCTCGGTAATCAATACGGCGGCTTAGAACCCGATTTGGCATTGGTTACTGGATGGTATTGCTGGCCTCAGTCTTTCGTGACGGCTCGTCAGTTCATTTGGCGGGCCGTTTCGAGTTGAAGAGCTGGTGGTGGGCATGCTGCGGACCCGCCTGTTGCATCGGGCGGGCGCCGGGTTCCACGGCTCCGGACTGGGGTGCGGGTTGCGGGACAGAACGTTGCAAATGGCCAGCCAGGGCTCGGCTGGGCGTCGATCCGGTCCAAGGCGTCCGTGATCACGTGCGTTCAGGGTGAGTGGCGGGCGGGGCAGAGGTAGCGGCGGCGCCCGGTGACGATGAGCTGGGCGGCGGCGGAGAACAGCCTCAGTCGCCGGGGCAGGGCTCCCACCGGCGGGCCGTGCCGGTCGGAGCGAGCATCGGCATCCAGGTCAGCAGATCCGGGGCGATCTGGACGATCTCCAACCAGAGCCGGTTCTGCGCGGCGTCGCGCGGGGGCAGGTTACGCAGGCCGGCGGCACGGGGGCACGATGCGGTCTTCGGTGCGGGCGCGCCGGCGGTTCCGCAGTTCGAGGGCGGCGACAGGCTCGTGTGTGCTGTTGGTGGGCAAGCAGGTCAGGCGCATCCCGTCGGCGTCGGTGAACGGCAACTGAGCGCCTGGATGCGGCGCTTCTCGCGCACGGTCAGCCGCATCCCACCCGGCCGGCCCTTCAGGCCGTCGCCGTCGAGCTCGGTCACCCACGCACCGTCGCGGATCTTCCCGTCGGACTGGTCGGCGCGGCCCGTCGTTGCCACGGTCACGCCCAGGCCGATCATCGCGAAGCCGCCCGCCCCGCCGACCATCCACAGGCGGCGGTCCGAGCGGGCGAACCAGGAACGGGCCGCCGAGGCACCGAGGCCCCACAGGGTGTCCGATACCAGGCCGATGGCGACTGGGAGCAGCCCCAACACCATCACCTGGAGGGGGACATGGCCCGTCGAGTGGTTCACGCACTGCGGCAGCACCGCCGCGAAGACGACGACGCCCTTCGGGTTGGTGACGCCCACGAAGATCCCGTCCAGGATCGTGCGCAGATCGCCGCGCCACTTACCCGCCGGGGCCTCCATGTCCGCCACGCGCATCTCTTTGCGGTGCCGGAACGCCTGCACGCCGAGGTAGACGAGATACGCCGCTCCCGCCGGCTTCACGCCCAGGAACACCGCTGCCGAAACTCTCCACCAGCGCGCCGAGGCCCCAGGCCACAGCGATCACCAGGACGTACGAACCGACCAGGTCGCCGAGGACCGTTGCGAGCGCTGTGCGGTGGCCGTGCGCGAGGGCCCTGCCGATCACGAACAGCACGCTCGGCCCCGGAATCACGATCACCAGCAGCCACATCGCCGCGAACGCGAGAATGCTCTCCACAGACACCATATGTTCGCTACCTCCTGGATTGCCGCCCAGTGGTCACGCAAACAGATGGCAGACCGTCCGCTCTAGGCTCATCCATCTGTCGAGACGCGGCCCCGGCCTGTGACGCCACGACCCGGCCGGCCATACGGAGGACCGGGTCGCCAACCGCAGGAAGTAGGGCGGCCGGCCCGTCACCCACTTCGCCGACCTTTACCGTGACCGCAACGCGGTTCAGCGCGCCGTCAACAGGATGAAGGCATGGGCGAGGCGTCGCCATCAGCTACGACGAAGCATCCGAGAGTTACCTCGCCGGACTTCATCTCAACGCAGCGACCATCTGAATCAAGCCTCCTGCAAGCCTGTTGATCACAGCTGAAGGAACCCCAGAAATACCACCCAGTAACCGATCACAAATCGGGTACTAAGCCGCCGCGTTGATCACCGTGCGTGGGTAATCAATACGGCGGCGTAATGTCTAGTCCAGCACTACTCCCTGGTAGCGCAAGCCTGTTTGATGGAGCGTCATTGCCATAGGGGCTTCAAGTGTTGTAGGAATTCACTGCCTCAAGGCAAAGACGTGCGCTTCCCTACTCTGTATCGCATTCAACTGCGAAGGCGCCCGTGGCATGCCCTGGGCATCCCCCACACGAAAGATTGAGATATGCGCTTTCGCCGATCCTTCAAGCGAAGAAGAGCCTTAACGGCGGCCGCGGCAGCCGTGGCCGCCGCCGGACTCCTCCTCAATGTCGGAAGCCTCGCCCAGGCGGGCTCCACCACCGGAACCATCACCGATGGTCAGGGCGGCTACAGCACCATCAACAAACGCCAAGCACCCAACCTCTCCGCCCGAGTCGTGGGAAAGGCCCGCGTCGGCAGCACGGTCTCCATGATCTGCCAGGTGCAGGGTGACTCCGTCAAAGGCGACTCCCGCTGGATCCGGTCCAGCTCAGGATCCTTCTACATAGCCCACGCGTTCATCAAGGAGAACACCGACCGCCTGCCGGACTGCTCCTCTTCCGCCGCCAAGGGACGGGTCACCCTCAACATCTCCATGCAGAAGCAGGTCCAGGACCAGTGGTGCTGGGATGCCTCCGGCCTGACCATCGCCAAGTACTGGGGGTACAACCAGTACAGCCAGGAAGACTTCTGCCGGCTCGCCGCCCACAACAGCTACCTCAGCTGCGACAACCAGCCCGCCACGCTCGACGACATGGCCAATGCCTGGTCCGGCATGGGCTTCTCCAACACCGGAAACGGCCTGTCCCGCAACGCGTCCTTCTCGGAGACAGGCAACGAGATCAGCGGCGGCCGACCGTTCGCGGTACGCATCGGATGGAATTCCGGCGGCGGCCATATGAATGTCATCTACGGGTACGACCGATCGTCAAACACCATCGCGGTCGGCGATCCCTGGCAGTCCACGAAGACTTACACCTGGTGGAACTACGACGAATACGTCAACAACTCGTCGTTCCAGTGGACCCATTCCCGTATCGGCATTCACAAGTAGGACGGGCAGCAATGCGCAGCGAGAAACTTTCCACAAGCCGGGGTGCTGCTCGTTTTGCAGGCATGACCCTAGGTGCGACGCTCTGCGCGTCGGCATTCCTCTGCACCCAGGCACAGGCTGCCGACGGCCCGGCGGGCGTACCCGACTACGACGGCGCACGCCAGGTGCTGCAGTCACCACAGGTCCACGACACCGTCAACCGATTCCTCAACGCCACGAATTCCGGCGGGAGTTCAGGGGCGGACGGCGGGAGGGACGCCGAAGCGCCACTGACCTCCGGGGCACACGACGCCCCGCAAGCCTTCAGCCTGAAGGATCCGGTCGCGATGTACGAGATCACCTCCGATTTCGTCACCGGAAAGGCGAAGCCCACCCCGGCCAGCGCGCTACGGCTGTCGTACCTGGCGTCCGAGGTCAACGGCGCCAACGGCGATCGTGCCACCGCTCTGCTCGCCGGCCACGCATCCCCCTCCACGGGTCGGAAATGGCATCTGGCCGGAATTCAGGACGGCAACGCCGACCTCGGCTATGCCAAACAGGCCACATCGGATTCGAGGGTGTTCAGCGAGCCGCAGATCCACGCCTGGTACAGGCTCAAGAACGGTGCGGTCCAACCCCTCAACCACGAAGCGGTCTCCAGCCTCGGTGGTAAGCGGACGATGTCGCTCACCGCATACCAGAAGCTGGTGCACGGCCGGTACGCCGACAAGCTGCCGGGGTCGGCGTACGACCGCAAGGGCCTGGCCGGCGGGTACAAGCTTGCCACTCCGGCGCACAGCGCCGCTCCCTCGACACCGACCGCCCCGTCTTCGACACCGATGCTGCTCGGCGCCTCGGGAGCGTTCGCGCTCGCCCTGGCGGGCGGTACGTTCGGGTTCCGCGCCCACCGCAAGCGGACACGCACCCAGATCAGTTGACGCATACACAGTCAAGTTGAGGCGCACGCGGACGAGTTGAGCGTCCGTCCATGCCCCGCCGTCCCTGCGGCGGGGCATGGCGCTGTCGCCCGCTGTGACCGGTAGTGCGGCCGAGCGGGCGGCTGCCGGCAAAGGGGCTCGGCCAGCCGACGCGGCGATGCACGACCCTCACGGCTGTGACCTGGTAGTGCGCCCCACCACGGCCCAGGGCAAGGAGAGCGCATGCCCCGAAGCACCATACGACGCTCCTTCGGAGCAGCACTGTCCCGCTACCTGCTGGCCCAGGGCGGGGAAGTGTTCGATCTGAACCGGTCCGACCGGTCGGACCGCCGCCGGCGCGGGAAGTCGGACCCGGTCGAGGTGTGAAACGCGGCTCGGGCGGTGCTGAGCGGGCGGGCGCGCGCCCGGGCCAAGTCAGGTGACGGGCCGGTACAGATCGTGAGGATGTTCGAACTCGCCAAGGGCTCAGCGGTCAAGGCCCGCACCCAGGCGATCAACCAGCTCAAAGCCGTCCTAGTTACCGCCGACCGGTCCTGCGGGAGGGACTGGCCGGGCTGAACAACCCGGCACTGATCCGCACCTGCGCGCGGCTCGCCGACAATACGGAGGCGAAGACGGGGGCGGCGCCGACTCGGTGCTGCAGGCCACCCGGATCACGCTGTGCCTGCCGGCCCGGCGCATCGAGCAGTTGACCGGGCAGATCCAGGACCTGGAACAGCGTCTGGCCCGGCTCGTCGAACATCACTTCCCGCATCTGCTCGCCTCGGTGGGCATCGGCCCGGACACCGCCGTCACCATGCTGATCACGATGGGGGACAACCCGGAGCGCCTGGGCGGCGAGGCGTCCTTCGCCGCGTTGTGCGGTGTCAGCCCCGTCGAGCGCTCGTAGGAAAGTCGGCAGTACCGTCGGCTCAACCGCGGCGGCGACCAGCAGGCCAACGCCGCCCTGCACCGGATCGCGCAGACCCGTCTGCGCTTCGATCCGCGCACACGTGACTGCTATGAGCGGGGCATCCAGGAGGGCAAGACCCGGCGTGAGTTCGTCCGATGCCTCAAACGCTACGTTGCCCGAGAGGTCTTCAGCCTGGTCAGGCCTCTCACCACCATGCCCCCGTCATAGAGGCAGCGTGAGAAGTGAGGAACCCCCGTCGGCTTGCCGGCGGGGGTTCCTGCGCAGCGACGACGCAACACTCTTCCTGCCTATGACGGGAGTCCCGCACCCGCAGGGCCCGTCATAGGGGGCATCCGTGCACGAGGAAGCCCCGCTGGAATGCGCCCATGCTTCCGGCGGGGCTTCTGCGTGCGGCGGGCGGGCTAGTGACCTGGGTCTGAGATTCCCTTCCTCTCTGGCGACAATGAACCCTATGGACCATCCGCTGCACCTCGACCGCACGCTCGATGAGCTGGACCCACCTCGCTGGGCGCCTCCTGCCTCTGACGCGACCCGTTTGGTCCGCAAGGTGTATGAGTTGCGGCGGGTTCCGCTGGGCGAACTCGGTCCGGCGGATCTGCGCACCCTCATCTCTCAACAGGTGGCACTGCCGTACGTTCTTCCGCTCGCAGTGCGCTTGCTGCTTGAGGAGCCGCTGCTTGACGCCTACTTCTACGAGGGTGACCTGTTGCTTGCCGCTGTGAACGTCCCTACTTCGGCCTGGTCCCTGTTCCCGGACCTCGGGGCGCGGTTGCGCACCGTGATCACGGCCTTGCCGGAGGCAGTAGTGGCCAGCCTGCCCCGCGGCGCTGCCGAGGAGCTCGCCCGCTTCGTCGCCCGGCCCGAATCGCTTCGCTGACCGAAGGCGCGGGTGAAGAACTCGCGAAGGGCTACCGATCCGGACCGGAGATTCGGTGGCAGTAGGCGGCGACTTTGTCGAGGATCTCGTCGGCTGTCTTCGTCCAGACGAACGGTCTGGGGTGTTCGTTCCAGTCGGCGAGCCAGGCACGGATGTCGCGTTCGAGGGCTTGGACGGAGCGGTGGATGCCGCGTTTGAGCTTCTTCTGCGTCAGCTCGGCGAACCACCGTTCGGCCAGGTTCAGCCGGGACGCGCTGGTGGGCGTGAAGTGCAGGTGGAAGCGTGGGTGGGCCAGCAGCCACCGCTTGATGTCGGGCGTCTTGTGGGTCGCGTAGTTGTGCAGGATCAGATGAACCTGCAGATCGGCCGGAACTTCCTTGTCCAGCTTTGAGAGGAACTTCTTGAACTCCGCTGCCCGGTGGCAGCGGTGAAGGGAGCCGATGACCTTGCCGGTGGCGACCTCAAGGGCGACGAAGAGGGGCGTACGGCGCCAGCGCGAACTCCCGCCAGAGCCGCGAGACCGTCGACTGCGACATTCCCGTGGCCGCGGCCATCCACCTCGTCGACCAGTGTGTGGCGTTCTTCGGTGTCTCCTCCAGCGTCTTGGCGATGACCCGCTGCTCGACGTCGGCATCGGTGATCTTTCGGGGGACGCCGGGCCGCGGGTCGTCGCACAAGCCGTCCAGACCCCGCTCGATGAAGCGGCGCCGCCAGGTGCGGACCGTGTCCGGAGCGATCCGCAGCCGGCGGGACACCTCCATGATCGAGTGGCCTTCAACGCACTCCAGCACGATCCGCGACCGCTGAACCAAAGCCTGGGCCGTCGTACGGCGACGCAACCAGCCCTACAGCACCCTCCGCTGGGCATCAGTGACCTACAACGGCGGAATCTTCGGACCCGGACGACTCATGCCGGATCAACGACGAATCTCTGACTCAGATCACCAGGGCGTGTCTCTTCGATCTCCGTGGCCTGCGGCGTCCGGCCCGCACATCGCGGCGTTCCCCTCAGAAGTTGCCGTAGTTGACCTGCCAGGTCGGCAGGCCCATCCGGCGCCAGACGGCGACGACGCGGTCGCGGTCGTCCAGGGAGACGCGCACCGCGAAGCGGTGGCGGACATGACGGTCGAAGAGTTCGGCCTTCACCACGTCGTCACGTCGGCCGTCGCCGGCGGCGCGCATCCACAGCTCGTCGTAGGGGACGTCGTGCCGGCGCAGCCACTCCTCGGTCCGCTCGCGGTGCTCCTCGCCGCGCCCCGACAGCAGGACGACGACGTCGTCGTCGGCGCGCTGGAAGGAGCGCAGGGCGTCGCGCACCGAGACGTTGAGCAGGTCCTCGCCGCAGCGGGAGAAGTCGTAGGGGCCGCGGTCGCCCCTGATGGCGAGCGTGCCGTCGATGTCGCACAGCACCGCCGCCGGGAGGGCCGGGTCGGCGGCGTACGGCTCGACCGGCACCTCGTCGTTGAGCCACTCCGCGGTGAGCCGCCAGCCGCCCTGCCTGGCCTTCGCGTGCTTGTCGGCCAGGAGCCGGATGATGTCCTCACCGGCCGTGCGGTCGCGCTCGGCGTCGCGGCGTATGCACTCCTCGACCGGGACGTCGGTGAAGTCGTGCACGACGAAGGCGGCCTGTCCGGCCACGGCGGCCTTGAGGCGCTTGGGGATGTGGGGCGTCAGGTGTGTGTTGTCCACGACAACGTCGAAGCCGTCGTCGACGGCGGCCCGAACCGCCGCGTCCTGGATCGCGAGCACGGTCTGCTCGTGCGCATACGACCGGCGCTCGGGGGCCGGGATGTCGAGCATGTTCCGCAGGTCGTCGAGGTTCACCCGGCGCATCCGGCCCTCGGACTCCGCCTGCAGCTTGCGCGCGGCGGTCGTCTTGCCCGAGGCCGGCAGCCCCGTCATGACGTGTACTTCGGGCACGGTCAGTTCTCCTCGTCGTTCTTGAAAGGGTCGGATGCCTCCGGCCGGAAGGAACGGTACGTCACCAGTTCGGTGGGACGCCCATCCAGGCGCTGGAACATGGCGGGGCGGACGGCGGCGTCGGGCAGCGCCTTCGCGGCGCGGGCGAAGGCGCCGCGGTCACCGGCGAGGTGGGCCAGGGACCGGTACGCCTCGTCGATCGCGTGCTCGCGGTCGGCCACGTTCTTCTCGATCCGCGCGATCACCTCGTGCACCCAGGCGTCGAACTCGTCGGGCACCTGCTCCAGCAGCGCGTCCAGGGGCCGACCGCCGGACGCCTCGATGTCGGCCGCCGAGCAGCCCAGCGCCTGGGCCACCTGCTTGGCGGGCAGACCGGCGAAGCGCTGGATGCCGTGGCCGCGCCAGATGTCCCGCTCCGTCACGCCGGTGAGCACCTTGTGCAGCCGTATGTACTCGGCGAGCTTGGCCTTGGCCCGTACGCCCGAGGCGAAGCGCAGCACGAAGCCCTCGGCGTTCGTACCGGTGGCGGCGCCGCCACCGGGCAGCCGGTTGGCCTCGGTCAGGGCGAGCAGTTCGGCGAGCGGCATACCGGGCCAGACGGTGACGACCGAGCCGATGCCGTGCCAGCACGCCGCGGCGTCGGCCAGGGGTATCTCCGTGCCGTCCTTGGCGAGGGCGGCGAGGAGCACCAGGTCCCGGCGGTCGCCGTAGTCGACGACGATGCGGTTCTGCGGGTAGAGGATCTCGGCGAGATAGGTGATTCCGGGTACCAGCGCGGAGGTGTTTTTGCCGTCGAGCAGCCGCTGGGCCCAGGTCGCCTGGGTGCTGACGAACGAGCCCTTGGACGCGACGTGCCACCGGTCGGCGTAGTGGAAGACCACGGCGAGGCTGCCGTCGACCTTGTCGTACACCTCGAACGGCTCTTCCGGGAGAGCGGGTGCGTACGGCTGACCGGCCTCGTGCTCACCGACGTTGAAGAACTTGGGCAGCGGCAGCGCGACGATCTCTCCGGTGGCGTCGTCGGCGACCAGGCCGCGGCAGCGCATGGTCACCCGGTTCCACACGCGCTCGTACTGGGCCGTCCTGGTGTACGTGTAGATGGACAGCGGCAGTTCGGGGTGCCGTTTGCGGGTGACGTGCCCGGCGTCGAGGGCGGCCGTCAGCTCCTGCGACGGCAGCAGCTCCTGAAGTGTCGGGGTCGCCTGGCTCATGTGTCTCTCGGTTCCTCCTGGTAGTGACCCTTGATTGTGGTGTGCGGGAGGCCCCGTGAACAGCGAATTGATGCGCGGGCGGTGCGGGCGGCGCGGACGAGGGCGGTGAGCTCGGCGGAAAGGCCCGTGCGGCGACGACCGTCTGGTCCCTCGACCGCGTCGACGAACAGTCAGGGGATCAACCTCGGCGGGGCGGCATCCAGTGGTCGACCTGACTTCCGTTGGAGGGAGCAATGCTCCGCACCCGCGCCCGCACCCGCACCCGCGCCCGCGTTCGGCACCCATTTATCGTCGCTGCCACGGCACTCACCGCCGGTGCGGCGACCGTACTCGCCCTGGGCGCCACGGGCGCGGCCACTGCGGCCGAGTCCACTGCCGGAGCCCCCGCCGCGACCGGGGCGCATGCCGCCCGGCACACCGTCGAGGAACCGCTGCTTGAGGAACCGCTGCTTAAGGGGTCGGCCAAGCTCAAGCGCCAGCCGGGCGACAACGTCCACTTCACCTTTGACGCCCATGGATTCGGAGACGAGGCACGCGTCACCTTCTACGCCGGCCACCACGTCGGCAAGCGGTGGGGCGGCCCCGTTCCGGTCAGATTCACGGCGCTTCTGCCACACCTCGCCATTACCGCTCGGGGCGGCGGCGCGTGCCTGAAAGACGACCCTGGACCGCTGGTCCCAGTCTCTGATCTCGTCCGCGTGGCTGTCCACGACCCAGGACGTCCTGCCACGGATCGCCTGGGCGATCTGCGCGGGAATCGCCTGGAACCGCTGTTCAAGAGGCCAAGACAGCTGCGGTCACGTCGCGCTCGCAGGCGATCGACCAGTTGAAGGCTGTCCCGGTCGCCGCAGAGCCGGCCCTGCGCGAGTCGCTGGCCGGCCTGAGAAATCTCAAGTCCATCCGCCAGCTTTCGGAACTGAATGCCGCGCAGGACGCCAGCCCGGAGGCGGCTACGCGCCACACGCTCCGGCTCTTGGCCCGGCGGGTCATGCATCTCACCGAGGAGATCGCCGACCTCACAGCCAGAATCACCACCGCGACCGACGCTTACGCACCCAAGCTGTTGAACGTCGACGGAGTAGGCCCGGACACTGCCGCCGCACTGCTGACGGCTGCCGGCGACAACCCCGGCCGGCTGGGCAGCGAAGCATCCTTCGCCGCGGCGGACGGCCGGGCCTCCTACTCCTGGGCCCAGCGGTTTCAGCAACGCCCACTGCTTGTCCGTCAGATATCCGCGCGCCGGACGGTGCCGAGCGACGGCCGCATCAGTCGTATCGAGGTGACCTTTTCCGTCCGCGAGCACGGGCAGCCGGCTGCTGAATCCGGTCGGACCGCGGCTGATGCTGGCTCAGACGTCGTCTATGGCCGGATCATAGGTGTGGGCGGGCGGCAAGCCCCGGTGGAGTTTCGCCGTACCCGCCCCAAGGTGAGTCTGGTGGGTTCACGCGTCTACTGGACCCTCGCGCCGCACAAGCTGTTCCGTCGCGCGGGTTGAGAGATACGCGCTTCGCTTCGTCGAGGGGCGGCTCTTGGCGGAAGTACATTGACGCCGACGACGACGCCGACAGCTGACACGGCCGGCCGCAGACGCAGCAGACTGGCCGTTCCCCCTGCCTCGGATCCGGGCGGGGGGAACGGCCAGTTGGTCAATCCGCGGTGACGGCCTCCACCGGCTCGTTGGGGCAGCCGGCGGCCGGGTCAGTCAGCGTCTCCTGCTCCGCCGGTCGACCGTCAGCCGCCAACGCAGCTTGATCACCGTCACGGCGTGTGGTTGTCACCTGCCGCGACCGGCGCGTGCTTGTCGCCCGCCACAACCGGCTGGTGGCTGTCGCCCGCCGCGACCGGCTGGTGGCTGTCGCCCGCCACAACCGGCTGAGTGCTGTCTGCCACGGCTGGTCCAGCCACAGCCATCGGGATGGTGAACGCAGCAACACATACGGCCGCAGTGGCAATAGCGCGCTTCATCGTTGTGGCAGTGAGTCGCATCTGCAAGGAAATCCCCCTGTGTCGTGGGTTGTTTCGACGCCCCATTTCGTCGGGCTCCGTGTGTATCAAGGATCCCGGAGCCTCACCGAAAAGTCGTTAGCAATCGGTCCACACGATGCTTGGCTCTGAGTTCACTCCGACGTCTCGCCGACGGTTCGCCGCCCGCCCTGCAGGTGTGCCATTCATCGCGCCGGGTCTTCCTGTCCGGGTAGACCCAGATGGCTTCCTCGCGCCGGCGCTTGGCTTGGCGGTTCATCCCGCTGGCCACCCCACACCCGATAGCCTCCCGTCACGCGCCACACCCGGGGGGGGATCATGGGCGAGAAGAAAGCGGCCATAGGGGAAAGCGGCCTTATACGCCGCCATCATCGGATTCGCCGCCATCATCATCGGCACCGCCGTCGGAGGCCGGGCCACGGTGCCCGCGTGTCCGGCGGCACTCCTCTGGGAGATGGAGGCCTGAGGCTGGCAACGGCATCAGAGGGGATGGTGGGCGACAAATCTCGGGGAATCCGTGACGGAGAGCGCCGCAACTGCGGCACGCGTGGCGGTCGTCGAATTCCGTTGAGTCGCGACATCCGCCACGCGGAGCAATTCCTCAAGGTGCGCCTCGATGTACGGCACCCGCGATGTGCCAGCCGCAAACGGGCACCTCCGATCCTAGCCAGCCAGTTAGCCGATGCCGCAGCTCAATCTGCTACTCAGGCGTCAACTCCACCGTCAGAAGCTTAGGCATCACCACTACTCCCGCCAAAGCTCATACCCCAACGGGAGAGTTGGCCTCACCGAGATCGTCAGCGCGAGACAAGGAAGTGGACCTCACGGGGCCTGACTTCCAGGTCGCTCAACCCGTCGGGGGTCGCGCCCATCTCGCGGCCGACGTCGGCCGCCGCCCGGAATGCCTCCTCGGACTCGAAAGCGCCGGTGGTGACGACGGCGTCGCCGGCCGGCGTGACCCAGACCCCGACGGACACAAAGCCCGGCTGCCGCCGCGCCGCCTCGGCGACCTGGTGGCACTCGGCAACGAACTCCTCGACGTGCTCGGCGGCCGGGTAGTGGAAGGCAACGAAACCAAATGACATGAGGTGTCCCCTCTCGTCTTGTACGGTGCCGTACAAGACGAGGCTAGCCCTGTTATACGAGGCCGTACAACAGGTCTAACGGAGTCTGACGGGGTGAGGTGAGCCACAGATGGGCGCATTGCGCACACCACGCGAGAGGTGGGTCGAGGAGGGGGCTTAATTAGGGCGCTGGCCGCAGGCGGAGTGGAGCGGAGTGGAGTGGAGGCGGTGCGGGTCAAGGCGCTCGCTGAGCGCCCTCACCAGGCCAGCGGCCGAGACTGGTCGCCACCCTCGATCTCCTCCGGCCAGTCGATGGGGCGGATGTCCGTCCTGTTGAGGATCCCGGGGTCGGGCGGGAACTCGTCGTTGTGCGGCCCGCTCCAGTAGGCCCGCCGGGTACGTGGAAGCGGTATCTCTCCCAGCTTGCCGTCGTGGATCATCCACAACCCAAAGCAGTCGTCCTCCTCGTCATGGATCAGCACCTGCACCGTCTCCGGCCGGGGCCATGGCAGGGACTCCAGGTGTCTCAGCAGCCCGGATCTGCTGCCCATCCGTACGAACTCTGCGCCCCAGCCGAACCCCCAGTTTCCGCCTGGCCGCATCTCGAAGAAGGTGCCGCCCCAGGTGCGTGTGTCGTCACGCCGCGTCAGCGGCTCCATGACCTCGTCTGCTTCCTGCGCCAGCACGATGACTTCAGCGATTCTGCTCATGCCGGAGTATCACCATGAACCACGGATGCACCAAACTGACCAAACTGAGTTCCGCCGCTGGTCAGACGTCGAAGTCGAATCAGGCCGCACCGCGAGCCCGACCAGGATGAGGCCCACGAGGCCCATGAGGCCTATGAGGTCGAGAGCGGCGACGGCGATGAGGGCGGCCCCCTCCCGGCTGTGCGCGGCACCAGCGCTCGTTGTCCTACTGGTCCTCGTCGTCCTCGTCCTCGTCGTCTTCTTCGTAGTCGCCGTCGTACCAGCCTTCGACCATCCCGACGAGCCGTTCATCAATCGGATTGCCCACCTCGTCGTGCTCGGCGAGCAGGCGGCGTAGCGCGTTCAGGGGGAACCAGTGCTCAGGGACCGGCCTCGGGTGCGCCCACGCAGGGGGTGTCCAGGAGTCCCGGCGCTTCCGTCTCGCCGTAGAACGGCGGTACTTCGCCTGTGTCGAAGTCCGGCTCGAACTTCCATACCCACCCCTTGCGGCGGCACACGACTTCGCCGATGTACCACACAGCGCCTTGGATGAAGGGGGTACGGCGCTGCTGAGTGATCTCCTCCGTCTTCGTGTACGCCTCCCTCACCAGGTCTTCCAGTGCGTCCAGGGAGGCGTTGGAGAAGTCGAACGGGGTGACGCCTCCGGCTTCGTGGGCCCAGTGTTCAAAGCCGGTCTGCCGTTCGGTCAGCCACGCCAGGAGATCGGGGTGACGGGTCGAGTCGTAGCTTTCACGGGGTGCAGGCATGCGCGGAACCGTACCGAACGCCGCTGACAGTGGCTCCGTTCCAGAGCCCCCTCTGCCGAGTCGGCAAACGCCGCCTCAACACACCGTTGTGCATGGCATGTTCTGAAAAGCAGCCACGCTTGCGCCCCGGCCGACGACCCGATGCCAGGCCAGATGACTTCCCGCGGAAGCTTCCGGAGCTGCGTGCTCTCCTGCAGCCTCGGACATCACTGGGGGCGTCACTATGATCTCGCCATGGCCAAGTTATTCACGCACCGATTGCGAGTGCGCTACAGCGAGTGTGACCAGCAGGGCGTGGTGTTCAACGGTCACTACCTTTTCTATTACGACGTTGCTTTGACCGAGCTGTGGCGAGAAGTCATCGGAGACTACGCGTCCACGGTCGAGGGTGGAACCGACCTGGTCGTGGCTGAAGCGCGGCTGCTCTACCGTCTGGGGGCGCGCTTCGATGAGCTGCTCGACATTGAGATGCTCCTCACCCATCTCGGAACGACGAGCATGATCGTGCGCCCGGTATTCAAGGTCGGTGAACGGCTCATCGCGGAAGGCGAAGTGCGACACGTGTTTGTCGATACTGCGTCGGGCAGCAAGAAGGAGATGCCCAACCCGGTTCGTGTGGCCCTCCAGCCGTACATCTCAGCAGGGTAGGCGGACGGACTGACACGGCGGCACGCACTTCACCACCCGGTGACCATCACTGGGTTCTCCCAGCGCGGACAGTGCATCGTCCGATCACGGGGCCGGGCCCCCTCACTAGCCGGACGCGTCGTTCGTGGTCGGGCGGAGGGGCCGCGTATGCCGCCCCTCCCCCAGAGACTTGGCGGCTAGGCCGCGTGGTTCAGCCCGTCTCCGCCGGGCCGGAGTCCGTCACCCGGGGAGCCGCGTCCCGGGTCGGGTGGTCAGGTGCTCGCGACGTGCTGTCCCCGTCCCCGTACGGCGTCGACGGCGCCTTTGTTCAGGGCGCGGGCCTGGGATCAATCCACAGCGCCTCGGAGACGGCGGACAGTTCGCCCTCCGCCGTGGTGAGCGCCACACCCATCATGTGCTTACGGCCGGACTCCGACAGCAGCCACGCGTACACGATGTACGGCTCACCTGCGGTGACTGGCCGCAGGATGGTGCCCGTGAGGGCTGCGGTGACCGCGCCCGGACGTTGGGTGCCGAGAAGGCGGCCCGCCCAGTTTCCCGGGCAGTCCAGGGCGCCCCAGACCAGTCGAGCCGGGAGGTGGCCGTCCGGGTCGGCGAAAGCGGGGGACGGGATCCAGGCGGAGGCCACAAGGTCGCGACCCGGCACCGGCATGCAGTGCATACGCAGGCCACGGTCAGCGGTGCGCAGACCGCAGCCGAAGCAGTCGACCACACCCGACGGCGGCGCCGCCCGGAAGGCCTCGGCCGCGGCAACCGCCTCGTCCCAGGAGGGCGCGGCCGGTGCGTCGAGCAGCAGCTCGGCGGGGCGCGCAGCGGCGAGGGGCCTCTCGGCCTCGCCCAGCTCCACGCCCCCTCCTGCCGTTTCGGCGATCCGCACGGGCACGTCCGTCGGCACCGGCCCGCGGAAGTCCACCCGTACCGTCTTCGCCTCGGACCGCTCTGCCAGTACGCCGGCGACGTAGCCGCCGAAGGCCACCCCGGGATAGCCGACGTACAGTCCCGGCACCACGATTGTGTGAGTCCTCATCATGATCCCCATCCCATCACCTCCCGGTGACGTGGCGATCTGTCCGGGGCTCAGGAAGGACCGCCGCGCCGTATCCGGTCAGGGTTGGGTTGGCGGACCTGCCAAGGTGGGCGGAGCGGCCTTACTGGGCGTCGCCGGGCGCGAGTTCCGTCTCGCCCTAGTCAACCCCGTAGCCGTGCTCGGACAGGTCGAACCAGTTTCCCTCGGGATCGATGGCCCGGAATTCGGCGTACGGGCGCGGGGATGCCCGGCGCTCGGGTTGCTCGACGGGTTCGTTCGCCAGTTCCGTACAGAGTCGGCCGATGTCTTCGACGTGGAATCCGAAGTGGTTTATTCCGGCGGGAGCCTCGCCGCCCATATCGAGTTTGAGCAGGGCCAGGGTGAGATAGCCGTCGTGGAGGAAATGATTGCCTGCCTGGTCGGTGGCGAGTAGTTCCATGCCGAAGCGCTCGCCATAGAAGCGCGCCAGTTCTGCGGGCTGGCGGGCGTACAGGGCCAGATGACGAATTCTAGGCCGAGGCACGAGAGGGTGTTCCTTTCTTTGCCGATGTCGGTTCTTTGCCGATGCCGGTCGGCCTTGTGTGCCTGTCGTCGTCGACTTCGGTCGGCCTTGTGTGTCTGTCGTCTACTGCGTCTGCTGCTATTCGCCCCTATTCGCCGCTATTCGCCACTACTGGCGATCGGCAGCATGTTGATGAAGGCGACGATGTTCCAGTTCTCCGGTCGGCGCTCCAATACCGCCTGGGCGTGCAGAACGAGCGCGGCGTCCGATTCCTGAGCGTGCACCTTGTTCTCCAGCCGCGCCACGGCGATATCCGGTCGGAGGCGGGTCACCCGCAGAACGGTGACCGTCAGACGGGTTCCCGCATAGACCGTGGCGAACAGGCGCCGGTGCGCCGCCGCGATCTGCGCGCTGCCGCAGTAGTGGTCGGCGCGTACGGAGGTGAAATCCGCGTCGGCGGAGAAGACCCGGGCGAAGGCATCGGCGTCGGACTGGGCCCACGCCCTCTCCAGGGCCGCGAAAGCGGACCGCACCTCCGGCATGTCGGCATCGGCCGCGGTCATGCCGGAACGCCCCTCTCGCGGTGCTCGTGGAGCTGGATGCGCAGTGGCACGCAGGCCGTCGTGTCGGGGCTGCCCGCCGGGCCCCAGGCTCCCAGCGTGTAGCAGAGCAGCCCCTCTTGGCGCTCCACGTAGCAGATCATGTTCACCAGCCAGCCGGTGCTGGCGAACATATAGGCGTCCATGGGCGTCGGTGCTTCGCTGATCTGCAGGCCGCGCTCGCTCGGTGGGCCGATTCGGTGCCAGTCGGGATGCAGATGGATCGAACCGAGCACCTCCAGGCCCTGTTCGGCCGCCTGGCGGTGGATGCGCAGCAGATCGCGCGAATCGCACCAGAATCCGCGGTGGATGTTGTCGTAGGCCGTTCCGAAACGCGGGGCGATCGTCGTGCGGAACTCTTCCGTGGCTGTCCGGTCCGCGGACCGGACGTTGCGCGCGAACTCCGTCGCGGCGATCAGCGCCCGGCCGTTGCGGAGGGTGCCCGTGAGGAGGGCGAAGGACGAGGGGGGCTCGGCGGGCGAGCACCCCTCGTACGCTTCGAAGGCGGCGTGCAGAAACGGCTCGAGGGTCCCGTGGCTCACCGCGACGGTGGTGCACCGCCCGGCCTCACCCCCGGACGACCGGGCCAGGGCGCTCCGCCCGATGAACTCAGAGCTCACAGACCGGCCTTCGCCGCCGCCCCCGGGACTTCGGTCTCCCACACGTCGCCGTACAGCCAGTTGCCGCGGGCCTGTGGGTCGCGGCTGGTGTAGTACTCCCGGTAGGCGCTCAGGATTTCGTCGACGGACAGCGATCCGTCGCCGTTGACGTCGAGTTTCTCGAAGGCGAGCCGCCGGTTTTCCGGTGAACTTCCCATGGCCTTCTGGAAGCAGAGGAATTCCTCGGCGCTGACGGTGCCGTCGCCGTCGCGGTCGCAGACACGCCAGATGGCCTCGGCCAGCGGACGGAACAGGGCGTCGAACCGCTCGGGGTGGTCACCGAACACACCGATGATGCCCTTGCGCCATTCCCCGGGGTTGATCCTTCCGTCGCCGTCGATATCGAGATGCGGCAGGATGCTGTGCATGAACTCCTGGTAGCTCTTGAAGAGGCCCACCGCCGGTTCCGAATCGATGGGAATGTTCTGGTGCGCGATGATCCTGGCCGCCATTGCCAGCACATCGGCCTCGTCGAAGAATCCGTCTCCGTCGACGTCCACATGTCCGAAACAGACGTCGATCTTGCGCTCCAGCAGATCACCCTCGATAAACCGGTCCACCATAAGAAACCCCACCCCTTCGGTCTCGTATTCGTTTTGCCCTGCCGGGCTCACGGATCGAGATTTCCCGGCTCCTTATTCAGGGAAACTACGAAGGCGATATCTTTCAATAGAGGGATATTCGGATGAACGGGTCGCTCGGGGTGGGTGTCCTGTCGGTGGGGTGTCCTGTCGGTGCCCGCCGTGGCGTGTGGGCCCGTGTGCCTATCCCGCCGGTTGCAGCACGACCGGTAGCGCCCGGTGGCCGTTGGTGACGAAGGACTGTACCGGCCGCAGCTCGGACGGCTGGACGGACAGGCGGAGATCGGGGAAGCGGGCGAACAGGGCGGGGAGGGCGACCAGGGCTTCCAGCCGGGCCAGGGGGGCGCCGAAGCAGTAGTGGGCCCCGTAACCGAAGGAGATGTGGTCCTTGTTGGGACGGGTGATGTCGAAGTGTTCGGCGTTCTCGCCGTGCGCGGCGGGGTCGCGGCCGGCGGCACCGTAGGAGGCGACGATCGCTTCGCCTTTCCGAATGACCACGTCGTCGATCTCGATGTCCTCGACGGCGTACCGCAGCGGCAGGTTCACGATGGGTGCCTGCCAGCGCAGCGTCTCTTCGACCACGTCGTTCCAGGAGCTGCCGCCGTCCCGGACGAGGGCGAGCTGGTCGGGGTGGGTGAGCAGTGCCGTGACGGCGTGGTCGATGAGATTGGCCGAGGTTTCGTGACCTGCCGCGAGCATCAGCAACAGGGTGTCCACCAACTCGCTCTCTTCGAGCCGGGAACCGTCGTCGTCGCGGGCGGCGATGAGCGCGCTGGCCATGTCGTCGCCGGGTGTCTTCCGTTTGGCGGCGACGAGTTCGGTCAGGCCGTCGTACAGGGTCTGCCGATTGGCTGCGGCTTCTTCCGGAGTGGCGGCGGTGTTGACGATGCCGTCGACGCACTGGCGCAGGACTGGGCGTGCGGCGTCGGGGACGCCGAACAGCTGGCAGATCACCTCGACCGGCAGCGGGTAGGCGTATTTCTTGCGGAGATCTGTCTCGTCACCGGGTGGGGTCAGGGCGAGGTCGTCGAGCAGTTCTGCGGTGATCTGCTCGACGGCGGGGCGGAGTTCGGCGACCCGGGGTGGGGTGAAGGCCTTGGACATGAGCGAGCGCAACCGCCGGTGCTCGCTGCCGTAGGCGGTGAACATGCTCGTCACCGAGACGTAGACGTACATGGGCCACTCTTCGGTGATGTCACCGTTGATGAAGGCCGGCCAGTGCTGCCGGGCGTCCTTGGAGACCCGTGAGTCGCTCAGCAGCCGCTTGAGCAGATGGTGGCCGGTCACTGCCCACGCGACCACTCCGCCTGGGAGTTCCACCTGCGTTATCGGGCCTCGTTCGCGGATGCCGGCGGCCTCGGCGTAGATGTCGCGGCCGGTGGGGTCGATCGTGTACGGGCAGGGCTGTCGGTCCATCGGATTCTCCTGAAGGCGCTTCAGGGGGTGGTCGCGGGCTGTTCGGCAGGGTGGGCGGCGTTGGCGTTGAGGCGGATGAGTACGCGGCGGGCGAGGTCGGTGAGGCTGGTGGCGCTGGTGATTTCGAGGGCGGCCAGGTCGCAGTCGAGGCGGTTGCGCAGGGCGACGGCCAGTTCGGTGCTGAGCAGGGAGTCCATGCCGAGCTGGTCGAGGCTGCGGGTGGGGTCCAGGCGTTCGGGGTCGGCCTGCAGGACCTGGGCGGCGATGTGGGTGACGGCCTCGACGGCCAGGGGCAGGGCCTCGGAGTCGTCGGCGGTCGCCAGCGACCGGCGGAACAGGTCGGGTGCGGTCGCCGCGGCGGTTTCGTCGTCCGGGGTGATCTGGTTGAGGCGCGGCGTGTTCCAGGCGGGCAGCATGCCGCGGGTTCGGTAGAAGTCGAACCGGCCGACCACCGCGACCGGGACGGTGCCGGTCAGCAGTGCGTCATGGACGGCGCCGGCTTCGGCGGGGGTCATCGGGTAGGCGCCGAAGCCGCTCATGGTGTCGCCGAGGTTGCGGGCGACATAGCCGATGTCGCCGATGCGGCCCCAGGCAGGGGTGACGGCGGGGCGGTCGTGCCGGCGGCGGGCCCGGGTCAGCGCCTCCAGTGCCAGGTTCCCGGCGACGTAGTTGCCCTGGCGGTAGAGGCCGATGGAGGCCACGATCGACGAGTAGGTGACGAAGAAGTCCAGGTCGTGGTGGCGGGTGAGGCTGTCGAGGAGGAGCCCGCCGGTCATTTTCGGGGCCAGGGCGGTGCGGATGCGGTCAGCGGTGAGTTCGGTGAGTGCGTCGTCGTCGAGCACCATGGCCGCGTGGATGACGCCCTTGAGGGGGTGGTCGCCGGCGTCGACGGCGGCGATGAGCGCGCGCAGGGCGGCGCTGTCGGTGACGTCGACGGCGTACGGCACGGCCTGGATGCCGCGGGCGCGCAGATCGTCCAGCAGCGCGGGTGCCTCGGGCGTGTCCGCGCCGCGCCGGCCCAGCAGCGCCAGGTGCCGGGCGCCGAGGTCGCCGAGGTGTCGTGCGGTGGCCGCGCCCAGTCCGGACAGGCCGCCGGTGATGAGGTAGGTGGCCTCGGGGTCGAGCCGGGGCGTGGGGGTGCGGGTGAGGGCGGGTGCGTCGTCGAAAGTGATGACGACCTTGCCCATGTGCCGGGCGTGCTGGAGGGAACGGAACGCGTCGGTCAGGCGGGGCGCCGGGTAGGTGTGGTGCGGCAGCGGGTGGAGGTCCCCGTTCGCCAGGCCGGTGGTGAGGGCGGTCAGGTGGCCGCGGACGGTGCCGGCGTCCGACATCAGGGGGATGGCGTCCACGGCGAACACGCTGATGTTGTCCGCCAGCGGCCGCATCGGCAGCGCGCTGTCGGCCTCGATGTCCCGCTTGCCGAGCTCGACGAACCGCCCGCCGGGTGCCAGCAGTTCCAGGCTGCGGGTCAGGGACTCACCGGCCAGCGAGTTGAGCACCACGTCCACCCCGCGGCCGCCGGTGCGCCGCAGCACCTCCTCGGCGAAGGTCAGGCTGCGCGAATCCAGCACGTCCTGGACCCCGTACAGGCGCAGGAGGTCGCGTTTGGCCGGGGTGCCGGCCGTGGCGATCACCCGCGCGCCGCGGGCGCGCGCGAGGTGCAGCGCGGTCAGGCCGATGCCGCCCGTGCCTGCGTGGATGAGCACGGTCTCCCCGGGTGCCAGCCGGGCGAGCGTGTCGAGCGCGTGGCTGACGGTGAAGTACGCCAGCGGAAGGGTGGCGGCGTCCGTGTCGCGCACCTGCGCGGGAACGCGTGCGGCCTGTGCTGCGGGAACCACGACGTGCGAGGCCAGGGCGCCGTGGGCGGCGAGGGCGAGTACGCGGTCTCCGGGCCGGAATCCGGTGTCGGCCGATCCGACGGCGGTGACCGTGCCGACGCATTCCAGGCCCAGCCGATGGCCGGTGCCGGATCCGGGCTCGCACGCCAGCATTCCGCCGGCCTGGAGTACGTCGTGGTAGTTCAGGCCGGCGGCGCGGACCGCGATGCGGATCTCCCCTGCGGCGGGCTCGGGTCCGGTCTGCGGGGCCCAGGCCAGGTCCGGGGTCAGGCCGGGGTTGCGGACTTCGAGGGCGTAGCCCTCGTCCGGGTCGGCGGTCGCGGTCGGCGGAAGCGCCGGGCAGGTGGTGAACCGGGCGACGAAGCGGCCGTGTTCCGTCAGCACGACTTCGTCCTCGGCCGTGGGCGCCAGCAGTTCTCGCAGCAGCCGCGCGGCCGCGTGTGCCGGCGCGCCGGTACGGTCCAGGCTGATCCGGCGCACCGTGATCCCGGGGTGCTCGTTGGCCAGGCAGCGAGCCGCGCCCCATACCGCGGCGTCCTCGGGATGGTCCGGCGTCTCCGGGGCGGGCAGGGCGCCGCTGGGCCGGGTCACCAGCCACAGGCCGGGGCGCCCGGCGGCGTCCGCGGCCGCGCAGACCGCGGCCAGGGCGGTGCAGGTGGCGATGCGCCGGATGGCCCGTTCGGTCACGGCGTCCGGGGCGGAGTCGTCCTGACGGTCCAGCAGGAACACCGCGCGCACGGCGTGGCCGGGAGCCGGTGGGTCCGGTTCGGAGTCCGGCGAACACAGCTCCACCAGGTGGCCGTGCGCGCGGAGGCCGGCGGCCAGCGACCGTGCGAGGTCGCCGCCGGTGTCTTCGGCCACGACGCACCACCAGGCCGGAGCGTCGTCGGCGGGGATGACCGGGGGCGGCGCGGTGCCGTCGGAGGTGCCGGGGCGCGTGGCCAGTACCAGCGAGCAGGTCGCGTCGTGGTCGTCGGTCTCGTCACCGCTGACGTGGACGTCGGTGAATCCGCAGGAATCCAGGAAGGAGCGCCAGGTCGCCGGGGGGAGCAGCGGTGAATCGGTGCGCAGTTCGGTGTCGGTGAAGGCCCAGAATCCGTCCAGCAGTCCGAAGACGGGCGCCAGGGACGGGGTGTGGTGGCATTCCACCGCCATGAGCTGCCCGGCCGGGGCGAGCAGCCGGTGCAGCCGGCCCGCCGTGGCGGCGAGGTCGGACGTGGCGTGCACGACGTTGCTGGCGATCACGAGGTCGAAGCCCGCCTCCGGGAGGCCCTGCTCGGCGGGGTCGTGTTCCAGGTCGAAGGTCTGGTAGTGGAGGAAGTCGTACGCGGCGAACCGGGCACGGGCCTCTGGGAAGAACGCGGCGGTGATGTCGCTGTAGACGTAGTGCGTGCGTTCGGGCGGCAGTACGTCGAGGAGGTGGGCGGTGGTGCCGCCGGTGCCGGCGCCGACCTCCAGCACCCGCAGCGGACGGTCGGCCGGCCACGCCGCGACGGCGGAGCGCAGCGTCTCCCGCGCCGCGCGCAGGGCGGCATGACTGCCGACGAGGCCGGTGTAGATCCGTTCGACGAGGTGCCGGTCCGCGTCGCCGAACAACAGCTCAAGCGGATCACGCGCACCCCGCAGGACCTCGGGGAGGTGGAGTCCGCACCGGCCCGTCACCGTCGTCTGGAAGACGTACTCCGGGAAGTCGCGGAGTACCGACTGGAACCGCTCCCGCGGGTGGGGCGACGCCGCGACGCGCCAGCCGTCGACGGCCCGTTCCAGCAGGCCGCGGTCGCAGGCGCCGGCCAGCAGGACGCGCATCAGCGGCAGATGCTTCTTCTGTACGCCGGCCCGGAGCAGGTCGGTAAGCGTGAACTCGTCTGATTCTCCCAGCAGTTGAGGGAGCGCGGCCGTGGTGAAGTGTGCGCTGAGGTCCTGGTACCGCTCGATCAGGTCGTGGTCGCGCCGGGTCCGTGCGGTGAGCGGGGCCGGGGTGAGCAGATCGCCGGGCGCGGGGAGCACACTGTCCCGTACGGGTTCCTGCGGGTGCGCCGCGGCGCGGAGGACGGTCTCGTAGGAGCGGAGCGGGACACGGCCGGCGGCCTCGAACCGGGTGAGCCGGATCTTGTGCAGTCGCAGTGCCACACCGCCCTGCGCGTCGACGAGGGTCACGTCCCAGCACGCCTCCCACGCGGCGGCGGCACGGCGGCGGACATGAATCCAGCCTCGCTCCGGCGGCGGCCGCCACCACTGGGCGGCGGCGACCTCCACGGGCAGGTAGGCGCTGCCGTCCGCGAGAGGCAGCAGGGCCGCCCCGGCCTGCGCGGCGGTGTCGAGCACGGTGGGATGCACCAGGTAGCCGTCGCCGTCCTGGCCGGCGGTGTATGCGGCGACGGCCTCTCCGCCGCCGACGCGGATCTCGGTGAGCAGCCGGAAGGCGGGCCCGTAGTCCAGGCCGCACCGGGCCAGCCGGGCGTAGTGCTCCTCGACGTCGACCGGGGTGGCGGCGCGGATCCGCAGCGCGTCCAGGTCGACGGGCTCCGGAGCGTCGGCGAGCAGGCGCCGGGCGTGCCCGCGGGCGTGCTCCTGCCACTCGGTGTCCTCGTCGGCACGGCTGGTGACGGTCAGTCTGCCGTCCTCGGCCGACAGCGTGGTCTGCACCTCGGCGGGGAGCCGGTCCCGGTCTGTGGGCAGCGCCCGCTCGACGGCGAGCCGGCGCAGTTCCACCGGCCCGTCGCCGAGGTGCCGGGCCGCGGCCAGTCCGAGCTCCACGAGCGCGGCGCCGGGCAGCACCGCCGCACCGCCCACGCGGTGGTCGGCCAGCCAGGCCAGCGAGGCCCGGTCGAGATCGGCGGACCACGTGGGCACACTGGCGGCCAGACGCTTGCCCAGCAGCGGATGTCCGCTGTCGGTCCCGTTCCGGCTGCCGCGTTCCCACCAGGACGGATCGCCGTTCCAGTGCCGTTCGCGCTGCCATGGATAGGCCGGCAGGTCCACCACCCGGCCCGCTTCGGGGAACCACGTGCGCCAGTCGATGCGGGCACCGCAGGCCAGCAGGTGCGCCACGGTGCGGCGAAGGTCCACCGGCCCGTCGCCGCGCCGGGAACAGGTCGGGATCACCGCCACCCGCTCGTCCCGGCCCGCGGCGATGCGTGTGAGGTACGGCCTGAGCACCGGGTGCGGCCCGACCTCGACCACCACGTCGACACCGTCGTCCAGCATCGCCTCGACGGCGTCGGCGAAGCGCACCGGCCGGCGCGCGTTGCGCCACCAGTACCCGGCGGTGAGCTCCGTGCCGTCCAGGCCGCCACCGGTCACCGTGGAGTAGTACGTGCCCTCGCCCGTGCCGGGGCGGAGCCCGTCGAGGGCGGTCCGCAACGCCTGTTCCACCGGTGCCATCGCCTCGGTGTGGAAGGCGTAGTCCAGCTTGAGCTCGCGGGCGAACACGCCGCGCTGCTCCCACATCCGGACCAGATCGCCCACGGCATCGGCGGCCCCGGCGACGGTGACGTCCGAGGCGCTGTTGACCGCGGCGATCTCCACGGGCACGGCGCCGTCCGCCAGTTCCTTGCGTACCTGCTCCTCGGACAGTCCCACGGCGGCCATCCGCCCGGCCCCCGCGGTCGCGCCCTGGGCGCGGCTGCGCGCGGCCACCACCCGCGCGGCCTGCTCCAGCGACAGGGCACCCGAGACGTACGCCGCCACGGTCTCCCCGACGCTGTGGCCCGTCACCGCCGACGGACGCACTCCGTATGCGCCGAGCAGGGCGACCAGCCCGACCTGGACGGCGAACAGCGCCGGCTGGGCGACCTCGGTGTCGGCGATGTCGTCCTCGCCCAGATCCGCCAGTCGCCGCGCCACCGACCAGCCCAGAAACGGTTCCAGCGCGGCGTCCGCCCGGCCGACCGCCGCGGCGAAGGCGGGTTCGCGGCGCAGCAGGTCCGCGCCCATACCGGCCCACTGGGAGCCGTTGCCGCTGAAGACGAAGCCCACCCGGCCGTTGCGCACGCCGGGTGCGAGCACACCGGCCGTGGCGGAGTCCGCCCCGACGGCGGCGTCCCGCAGCCTGCGCGCGGCGTCGTCCGTGCTCTCGGCCAGCACCGCGACACGGTGCTCCCGCCGGCCGCGTCGGCGGCAGGCGGTATAGGCGATGTCGGGAAGCTCCGCCGGGTCGGCGGCCGCGAGCCGGTCGGCCAGGCGCAGGGCGGCGCCCCGGGCGGCGGCCTCCCCCTGCCCCGACACCACGAGGGGCCAGCACCCGCGTTCGGGCTCCCGCACCGGATTCGACGTCCTTTCGGGTGCCGGGCCCAGGATGACGTGGGCGTTGGAACCGCCGTACCCGAACGAGCTCACCCCGATCACCGCACGGGGGTCCGGCAGCGGCTCGGGCTCGTCGGTCACCCGCAGGTTCAGCCCGGCGAAGTCGATGTCCGGGTTGCGCGGGTGTGTGTGCAGCGTGGCGGGAATCCGGCGGTGCCGCAGGATCAGCAGGGCCTTGGCCACGCCGGTCACCCCGGCCGCGGCCTCCAGGTGGCCGATGTTGGTCTTGACCGACCCGATCGGCAACGGCCCCACGGTGCGCTTGCGCGCCAGACCGCGCCCGATGGCGCCGCATTCCTGGGGGTCTCCGGCGGAGGTGCCGGTGCCGTGCGCCTCCAGGTATCCGATCTGGTCCGGCTCCACCCCGGCGCGGCCGTAGGCGTCCAGCAGCAGGGCTTCCTGCGCACGGGTGTTGGGGAGCGCCAGTCCCGCCGTGTGGCCGTCGTTGTTCACCGCCGAGCCCACGATCACCGCGTGGATCCGGTCGCCGTCCGCGACGGCCTGGTCCAGCGGCTTGAGCACCAGCATGCCGGCGCCCTCGGACCGTACGAACCCGTCGGCATCCGCCGAGAACGCGCGGCAGCGCCCCGTCGGAGAGAGCATCGACGCCGCCGCCAGTCCCGTGTACTCGAACGGGCCCAGCACGAGGTGCACCCCACCGGACAGCGCCACCGGGCCCCGGCCGTCGCGCACATACTCGTAGGCGTGGTGCAGCGCCGTCAGCGAGGACGAACACGCCGTGTCCAGCGCCACGCTCTCCCCGTGCCAGTCCATGACGTGCGAGATGCGGTTCGCCGCGCTGGTCGTACCCACGCCGAACATCGAGTAGTTGTTCACGGTTTCGGGCCGCGCGAGCTGCAACTGCTCGTAGTCGTGGCCCGAAACCCCCACGAACACCCCCGTGTTCGAGCCGGCCAGCTCGTCCCGGGCCAGTCCGGCGTCGTCCAGGGCCTCCACGGCCGTCTCCAGCAGCAGGCGGTGCTGCGGGTCCATGCGGGACGCCTCGCGCGGCGACAGCCCGAAGTAGTCCGCGTCAAATCCGGCGACATCGTCCAGGAACGCACCGGCCGCGGTGTAGGTCTTCCCGGGACGCTCCCGGTCGGGATCGACGAACTCGGCGGGATCGAAGCGATCGGGCGGAACCTCACCGACCAGGTCCTGCCACGCCGCCAAAGCGCGCCAGAACCCGTCGAGTGAATTGATCCCACCGGCCAGTCGGCAGGCCGCCCCCACGATCGCCACGGCTCGGTCATCCTGGACGAATCCGTATGCCATCCGCCGTTCACCCCATTCTTGAGCGCCACGATGCGGCCCTTTTCAGCAAAGGGCCGGCAGTTCGCGGCAGGCAAGAACAGGCGGTGGACCGACTTGTTGAACGTGTTGAAAGCGGCACCCCGAGCTACCGAAATCCCCCTGAATATGCCGACATGAACTTCTGGGATTTCGGCAACCCGCCAGACGGAACGGAACCCGGGGCCCGTCCGATGGGTCAGGGCCGGGCGAAGCGTTCCTTGAGGGCGTCCAGGCCGGTGGCGTAGATGCGGTCGCCGAAGTGCTGCTCGATCTCGGGGACGAGTTCGTCGGCGGCCTCGTATGTCGCGGCCCAGCGGATCTCGGCGCCCGCGTCGTGCGGGTGCACGGACAGCGTGGAGACATAGTCGGAGACGGGGACGGCGGATTCATGGATGGTGTAACGGAGCATCCGGCGCGAGTCGTCCTTCTCCAGGAGGCGTTCCCGAATGAGCACTTGGCCGTTGAGGGAGAACGCCTGCACCGCCCCGGGCGTCTCGGGATCGGCGCCGTCCTCGATCACCGACGGCGGCAGCAGGGGGTGCCAGTCGGCGAGGCCGCCGAACGTGCCGATGATCTGCCAGACGGTATCGGGGTCGGCGGTGACCACGGTCGTACGGCTGAGCGTGTGCATGGAGGCGCCTCCGATGGCTGCGGACTGCGATGGCTGCGGGTTGTCTGTGACCGGTCGCTCCCCTCGGCGGTTCACCACGTGCCGTCACCGCGCAGTACGGCGTCGGCGCCGCCGTCGATGAAGACGACCTGGCCGGTGACCAGTTCGTTCTCGGGAGAGGTGAGCCAGGCCAGGAGGGGCGCGATCTGTGCGGGCTGGGCGTGGCCGTGCAGCGGCATGGGCACGGTCGCGTCGACGATCTTGCGCACCTCGGGGCTGGCCAGCATGGGTTCGGTCATGGGGGTGACGACGGTTCCGGGAGCGATGGCGTTGAGGGGGATACCGGCGCCCGCCCAGTCGGCGGTGACAGCGGTGCGGCGTATCCATCGGGCGACGGCGGCCTTGGTCGAACCGTAGATCGCATAGCCCTCTCCCCGGTCGACCGCTGCCCGGGCGGCGGCCAGCGCCGCTTCCTCGTCACCGGCGAGCGCCGCGTCGACGATGGCCGTGTCATGAGGGTGGACGGAGGCGACCGAGGCGATGACGACGGCGCGCGGGTCCGCACCGGCGGCCAGCAGGGGGCGCAGCCCTTCCAAGGTGGCGACCGCGCCGAAGTAGTTGACGCTGACGGCGCGCGGGTCGAAACCGGCGAGGCCGGCGCCCGCGATCACGGCGTCGAGCCGCCCACCGCTCAACTCGCCTGCGCGCTCGACGAGATGGGCCCGGCCGTCGGGGGTGGCGAGGTCCGCAACGATATCGGCGTCCTTGATGTCGGCTCCGATGACCGTGTGCCCCTGCTCCTTGAGCCGGGCGGCGGTCACCTTGCCGATGCCGGAGGCAGCTCCGGTGATGAGGTAAGTGCGGGACACGGTCGGCTCCTTCGTTGACGCTGTACGTTCACCGGTCACTGATCACGGCCTGGGCCCCACCGGTACGCGGGCATGCAGAGAGAGCGCCATGGCACGGGCGTAGCGGGCGAATCGACCACTGGCCGATCGGCTCGCGATCAGTCGTTGATCAACATACGCTTTTTTGGCATGACGTGCCAAAAATTATGTCTGTGACAATGAAGGCCGAGGTGAAGCACGGCAAGGAGCACACAATGGCGGCAGCGCGGGGCCGTCCGTCCCTGACGGACCATCGGCGCCTTCAGACCCGGCTGGAGATCGCGGAGGCCGCGGCGACCCTGTTCGCGGACCGCGGTTACGACACGACGACGGTCGAGGACATCGCCTCGGCCGCGGGCATCTCCCTGCGCACCTTCTACCGCTACTGCCCGGCGAAGGAGGACGCCCTCACCCCCCTCTTCTCCTCCAGCGTCGGCCAGCTCGTGGACGTCCTCGCGGAACATCCGGCCGAAGAACCGCTCAGCGCCGCCATCGAGGCGTCCTTCGGAACGGCGACGGCCGAGCGGCGCCTTGAGGACGCCGACCGGGCCCGTCGGCTGGTCCGGGTCCTGGGGACCGTCCCCGTCCTGAAGATGCGCTGGCTCGCCGCGGGGCGGGAGATGCAGGAACGGCTCGCGCCCGCGCTGGCGTCCCGCATGGACGCCCCTGTCGACAGCCTCGAAGTGCGCCTGCTGACCACCGCGGTGCTGGATGCGTTCACCGTCACCATGGAGCACTGGGCCTGGCAGGACGAGCCCGAGGAACTCGTCGATCTGATGCGCCGCGCGGTGGCCTTTCTGCGGCTCGACGAGCTCCGGGCGAAGCCGGGGCCATCCGTCGGCAAGTAGTCAGTGAGGCCGGCCGCGCAGCGCTGTCTTCGCGAGCAGCGGACCGGTGAGGGTATTCACCGCGATATTTCCGGCTGGACGGTCAACACGCCGGAGGCGCTGACAGCGTCGACCGGTCGGCGCAGTTGCCACACCTTCGCGGGTGGCAGATTTCCCCATACGGTCCAACAGCCGACCGCGTACTTCTGGTGATATTGGTTCAAGAGATCTTTGACGCCGCGTTGGCGGCGGGCCTCTGGGCGGGATGCCAGCAAGGTGCGGACCCAGCGACTTCCGCAATAGGAAAAGTAGGTGAGAGTGCCCCCGGGGCGGAGCAGTTCCAAGTAACGCCCCATGATGTCCTCGACCTGCCGGGGGGAGAAGTTGGCGAACGGCAGGCCAGAGACGATCACGTCATAGCGGCGGTCAGTGGCGAGCTGTTCGACGAATACGTCATGGACGCGCACTTGCTCCTGCTTTTCCAGCAGGTTCGGGTGACCGCGGACCAGGCGACGCAGGTGTGCGGCGAAATGGGCGTTGGCTTCTACGATGTCCAGTCGGCTTCCCCGAGGCATCCAGGGGAGCAGGACCCGCGTGACCGAGCCGGTACCCGCACCTACTTCCAGGACGTCCGAATTCCGCGGCGCTCGTTCCAGCAATGGGTCAGCCAGCAGGTTGGCCAGCGACTTACTGCTGGGGGCGATGGAACCGACCGTGCGATGGTTCCTTATGGATTCAGCCAAGAAGGTCCATCCTTCGGTTGCACGCTGAGTCCGGACGCGGTGGTCTGGGTATGCCGTCGGCTGATGTGCAGTGGGCACGGTTCGGGCCGTTCCTTCCTGACGGGACGCCGGGGCCGGGGGGCCACCTGCCGGGGAAGTACGGGAATGTGGCCGGGCGCGTTCAACCGGCTGCGGATTTGGTCCGCTGACGGCGCGTGGACGCCGGTGCGGACACAGCTGGCGGGTGGGCGCCTCCTCGATGGTCAGTTGCACAGTGCGGGGCTGTGACCAGGTGCTTTGCTTCGAGAGCGGTCAGGTTTGTGCGTGCTTTGGGCGGGATTTGAGTGACGGCCCGCACGATGGTGAGCGATTCCGCCGGGGGCGGTGTGCTGTGCGGACGACGAACGGGGGACGGTGTGCTCAGCCAGTGGTTCTTCAGGTTCAGCCCTGCCGACGGCCAGGCTTCAGGGGCCGGAGAGCGCATGCGGCTGATCGCCTTCCCGCACGCGGGCGGAGCGGCAAGCACCTATCTCCCGTTGTCCCGTGCGCTGGCGCCCGCGATCGACGTACTGGCCGTGCAGTACCCCGGCCGGCAGAACCGGCTGCGGGAGCGGCCCGTCGCGGACATCGCCGAGCTGGCCGACGCCCTCACCGAGGAGGTGCTCGGCCTGGACGAGCGGCCCTGTGCCTTCTTCGGGCACAGCATGGGTGCCGTCCTGGCGTACGAGGTCGCGCGCCGGCTCCAGGAGCGGGGTGAGCGCGGCCCCGTACGGCTCTTCCTGTCCGGCAGGAACGCACCGTCGTCCACGCCGAGCAGGAACGAGCAGATGCACGACGACGCCGATGTGCTGGCCACCGTGCGCAGGCTCGGCGGCACCGTCTCGGCGATCCTGGAGGACCCGGCGCTGCTGGAGCTGGCGATGCCCGCGCTGCGTGCCGACTACCGCGCGATCGGCTCGTACCGGTGGCGCGAGGGGGAGCCGCTGAGCGTTCCGTTCACGGTGATGCTCGGCGTCAGCGACCCGGTGGCGAGCGTGGCGCGGGCGTCCGCGTGGAGCGCGTTGACGACGGCGGCCACGGACGTGAAGGTCTTCGACGGCGGTCACTTCTACCTCGACCACCGTCTACGGGAGGTGGCCAGGACCGTGACGGCGGCTCTGCACGCGCCCGCCATGGCTGGTTGACGGAGGTATCAGCCGCGTTGTGCCGGGGGCCGGACCGCCACCGGCCGGCGCGGTCCGCGATATACGGCGTACCGTCAATTGCGGTGTGGCGGGCGGCAACGGTTTTGGCCTGGCGGGTTGTTGAACACTGCTTTGCGCGTTACAAGTTGCGGCGTACGGGGGCAGAATCGGGGCCCCAGTGCGCCGCACCACGCGGTCGCCGGCTCTCCTTCCCTCCGCCAGAACGGGAGTATGCGCAGTGCGATTCCATCTGATCGGGCCGTTCGAAATCATCACGGACGACGGCCGGGTGTACACGCCCAAAGCGCCGAAAGTCTCGCAGCTGGTCGCTTTGCTGGCGCTCACCCCCCGGGAGACGGTGGCGACGGATACGCTGATCCGGGAACTGTGGGGGGAGAGCCCGCCGGGGGGTGCCTTGAGGACATTGCAGACGCACGTTTACCACGCGCGCAAGATGTTCTCCGATGAGCGGGTCACCAACGACGACCGGCGCATTGTGGTGACCGACCCGCCAGGTTACCGCGTCGAAGTGGCCGATACCGAGGTCGATTTCCTGGACCTGGAGCGGTTTGTGCAGCAGGCGCAGCGGAATCTCGACGCGGGCGCACTGGACGAGGCCGCTGAAATGACCGGCAGGGCGTTGGAGTTATGGCGGGGAACGATTCTCAGCAATGTCCCGGTGGGCAGTGTGCTGGCGGGGAGGATCGGCCGGGTCGAAGAATGGCGGATCCGCGCGCTGCAACTGCGCATCGAGATAGCGAACCGACGGGGCAGACAGCGCGAACACCTTCCGGAACTGCGCACACTGGTCGTGGACTACCCGCTCAACGAGTGGTTTCACGGCCAGCTCATCGCGGCGCTGTACCACTCGGGTAGGCGCAGCGAGGCTCTGCAGGCGTATCAGAACCTCTACGGCATTCTCAAGCGGGAGTTGGGCTTGAAGCCCTCGGGGGATCTGCAGCGGCTCCAGGCCGAGATCCTCGACACCGCCGACCCTGGCGCCGCGTCGTACGACCTGCGGTGGGCTAGCCCACCAGGCCGTCCAGGTGGGGCAGATGGTGGTTCAGGCGCTCTCGCTTTGTCAGCAGATAGCGGAGGTTCTCCTCGTTGGGATGCGCCAGCAGCGGGACCCGCTCGGTGATTTTGATGCCGTGCTCCTCCAACGCCTCGCGCTTCCTGGGGTTGTTGGAGAGCAGGCGGACGGAACGTACGCCCAAGTCGTGCAGGATTTCGGCGGCCAGGCGGAAGTCCCGGGCATCGACGGGGAGTCCCAGGGCCAGGTTGGCTTCGACGGTGTCGAGCCCCTCGTTCTGGAGCTTCAGCGCCTTCAGCTTCGCCAGCAGACCGATTCCGCGCCCTTCATGGCCCTGAATGTAGATGAGGATTCCGGCGCCCTCCGCGACGATGGCCCGCAGGGCCGCGGAGAGCTGGTCGCCGCACTCACAGTGCTTGGAGGAGAAGACATCGCCGGTCAGACACTCCGAATGGACCCGGGTCAGCGCCGCGTTCTCCGCCGCGTCCCCGTAGACCAGCACCATCTGCTCGTACCCGGAGAGATGGTCCAGGTAGCCAATGGCCAGAAAATCTCCGTATTCTGTGGGCAGTCGGACGTCCACCACTCTCTCGACCGCGGGCTTCCGAGAGGCGTTTTCCAACGCAAGATCTTGGTCTGCCATGCGCCTCATCGTACCGCGCCGGGTTATTCGGCGATGGCGGTGCGGGCCGTCCATTCCAGGGCCGGGATCTCCTCACCGTCCACGGTGTGGAAGGAGCCTTGGTGCACGAAGTGTTCATAGCCGTTGCGGAAACGCTTCTTGAAGGTCTCCGTGAGCGTTGCCGTGTACTGCACCCGTTGGTCATCGGGGAAGTAGGACGGACCACCGACCAGAACGACTTTGATTTCAGCCATGTTGTTTCCCTCCGTGCGCCGGCTCATTTCACTGAGCAGCCTCTCGTGGAACACAGCACCTGCCGCGCGAAGATCCGTGTCATCGACCCGGCGGTTTGGGAATTGATGAAAGCGTCAGATCCGGCCGCTGTCCAGCCGCTCCTCGCGAGTGGTCATGGGCGCGTGTGCAACCGGCCGTTATGAGCAGTTGAACACGGCGGAGACCGGGTGCCTTATCCGGCTCACTGGCACGGTCCCGTGGTGTGCGAGGTGAGGGCGGCGCGGACCGACGCGATGCGCTCGTCGTCGAACTCGACGGCAGGGTCGGCCTCGATGAAGGTCGTGACGATCCCGGCCACCGCCAGGGCGGGCTGGGACCAGTCGGCGGGCCGCGGGGCACCGAACGGGTTGGCGTGGACGGTGTGGGTGGCCAGGCTCGGGCTGGCGGGGGCCATGATGACCATGCCGCGCATGGTGGCACTGGTCAGCCGGGCGATGTCGGCGAAGCCGGCGTTGAGTTCGGGGCGCAGCCTGCAGCCCAGCAGCTCGGTGACGTCCCGGTGGGCGTCCGCGAGCATGGCGGCGCGGTCGCGTTCGGACTCCTCCAGCAATGTCTGGACGCGGGTGCGCAGTTCACCGTCGGGCAGGCTGAGGAATGTGGCGTGCAGCGCTATGTAGGTCCGCCACTCGGCCGAACCGCAGTGGATCTGCAGCTCTTTGAGAGCTCCCTGGCGCAGGACCTCCGCGACGAGTGCGGGGCGCCGGCCGGGGTCCCGCAGCCAGTCCAGGTGCTGCAGGATGACGCGCTTGGTGGCGGCGACCGCGCGGGGGTTGCTCCCGGAGAGGGCCGGGCTGGCTCCCCTGGCGAGTTCCTCGATCAGGTCGCTGAAGAAGAGGTCCTTGTAGGGCCAGCGACGGTAGACGGCGCTGCGTGAGACGCCCGCGTCGCGGATGACGTCCTCGAAGCTGATGTGTTCCAGGCTCACGGTGAGCCCGGTGTTGTTGACCATGTCCATCGCGGCGCGCAGCATCCGCTCCGCGGTCTCCTCGTCCGAGAACCGGCGCCGCCGGGACAGCCCGGTGCCCGTGGCCCTGTGGCCGGTCACGCTGGCCGCCTCCCCATATTCCGAATACGGTGTCCCAAGTCCCGGCTCCAAGGCCGGAGTTGCGGACTTCGGGTCTCAAGGTACCCCGTGGCGCCCTGGTCTCCGCTCGCCGGCGGGCAGCCCGGCGCCGGCCGCACGCAGAACGAAGGAGGCAGAGCGCGCCATGAGTGCTCGTCCGTCCGCAGGGACCGCCGGAAAGGCCGACTTAGGTCCCCAGACCCCGCAGTCCCTGCCGAAGCTGCGTGGACACCCCTGGCTGACGCTGCTGGTCGTCGGGCTCGGCGTGATGATGACGGACCTGAACATGACGATCGTCGCGGTCGCCAACCCCGTGATCAAACAGGAGTTGGGCGCTTCGTTCGCGAGCATCCAGTGGGTCACCAACGGCTATCTGCTCGCCCTGGCCATCTCCTTGATCCCGGCGGGCAAGCTCGGCGACCGCTTCGGTCACCGCCAGGTCTTCCTCGTCGGGGTGACCGGTTTCGCGCTCTGCTCGGCCGCGATCGGGCTGTCCGGCCAGATAGGCCTGATCATCTTCTTCCGTGCGCTGCAGGGCCTGTGCGGCGCGCTGCTGATGCCCGCCGCGCTCGCTCTGCTGCGGGCCTCCTTCCCGCCCGAGAAGCTCACGACGGCGATCGGCATCTACGGCATGGTCATCGGCGCCTCCACGGCGGTCGGGCCGATGGTCGGCGGTCTGCTCGTGGAGCACGTCAACTGGCAGTCGGCGTTCTTCGTCAACGTCCCGGTCAGCGTGCTGACCCTGGCCCTCGGTCTGGCCGTCCTCAAGGACCACCGCGCCGAGAAGGCACCCCGGTCCTTCGACGTCCCGGGCATGGTTCTGCTGTCGGCAGCGATGTTCTGCCTGCTCTGGTCGCTGATCAACGCCGAGGGCCTGCGCCGGGGCGATGGGGGGACCTGGCTCTTCGTGGTCGCCGCCGCGGCCCTGCTCACGGCGTTCGCGGTCGTGGAGTCCAAGGTCCGCGAACCGCTTCTCCCGCTGCGGATCTTCGGCTCCGTGCCGCTCACGGCCGGCACGATCCTGGTGATGCTGATGGCCTTCGCGCTGGTCGGCGGGCTGTTCTTCATCACCTTCTATCTGCAGAACGTGCATGGCATGGGCCCGGCGGCCAGCGGTCTGCGCCTCCTCCCGCTGACGGGGGTGATGATCGTCGCCTCGCCGCTCGCGGGCACGCTGATCACCAGGTTCGGGCCACGCGTCCCGATGGTGTGCGGCATGCTGCTCACCGCCGCCGGCATGTTCGGCATGTCCCTCCTCGGCACCGGCTCCTCGGCCGTCGCCACCTCCGTCTGGTTCGGCCTGCTGGGCCTGGGACTGGCCCCGGTCATCGTCGGTGCGACCGGTGTCATCGTCGGCAACGCCCCGCTGGAGCTGTCCGGCGTCGCCAGCGGTCTGCAGCAGGCCGCCCTGCAGCTCGGCGGCAGCCTGGGCACCGCCGTCCTGGGCGCCGTCATGGCCATGCGGGTGGACGGCTCACTCCCCCAGAGGTGGGCCTCGGCGGGTCTGCCGCCGCTGTCGCACCAGCAGCTGAAGCAGGCGGGCGACACGGTGGCGGTGGGCAACGTCCCCGTGCTGCCGCACTCCTCGGCCGCCCTCGCGGAGAAGGTGACCTCCCTCGCGCACGACGTCTTCCTCTCCGGAATGGGGCTGGCCTTCACCGTCGGCGGCGGTATCGCGGTGGCCGGGGCGCTCCTGGCCACCCTCATCAAAGGGGCTCCGGAAGGCAGGTGAGCGGCGTCCGCGCCATGGCCGCTCTCCCCTTGTTCTCCCGTCACATCGAGGTGACATCACATCGAGGTGACGGGAGAACAAACTGTGCTTCCCGTCCGGAAGAAGGGGAAATTCCGGCGGAGGACAATACCAGCGGCGCCGGAACCGGGGGGCAAGTCCTGCGGGCAAGGGCGGAGCCGGTGGCCCTGACGGCCCGTGGGGAACGGCTTATTTCCTTCTCTCTTTTCACGGCCGATGGCCTACCTCTTGGGCAGGCGTTTTCACCGGTGTCCGGGCGACTTCGGGCGAACTGTTCAACTGACCACAGTGGATAGTTGCACAGCGGAAGTCGGGATAGCGGCGCCATCAAGCGACGACCACGCGGCAGGCGCTCCGCGGCCAACTCGGTTTGATCGTTTCGCAGTTGTCAGTGCTCGGATTGCCAGGCATGCTCGATGGCGAGCGCGAGTGGCCACCTGCGTACCGGCTGACCGAATTCCGACGCGGGTGACCGAGACGGGGGTGCCGGGCTTCGCCCGCCCCTTGTCCCGCTCACTCCTGAATTCGCGTACGGCTTCGGAGTTGTTGACCACTAAAACGAGGGGGATGATGTGGTGTTTGATGAGGCGGCCTCCGGCTCTCCGCCGCCGGGATTCCGTTGTGCCGGCACCCCGGCGCGCATAAGCGGATTCCGGGCCGGCCGTACGGCGCCTTAGGAATTCTTCGAGGCGGCCGCCGGCCCCGGTCGGCCACTTCCGGGTCGGGCAACGTCCGGGTCGGCCACCGGATTCTTCTGTGAGCCTGTCCGAGGCGCCTGGCCGATGTGCCGCGCCGCCTTCTGTCCAGCAGGTGCCGCACCTGCTGTCACCCCCCATCACCCATCTCTCCGCGCATGTCCGGTGTGCGGACGGTCCGTCCCGTCCGCACACCGACGCCGGGCGGAGCGGTTCCGGACGCACTCCGAGCCGAGGCGGCTGCGCACCGGCGGCCGCCCGCTGCCCCGCGGCCGAGGACCCGCACGTCCCGCGCCCACCCGGACACCGCCGTGCGCCGCGTGAGCCGAGCGAGGCCGCCGCCGCCCCGGGACGGCCCAGCGCGATAGCCGAGGAAGAGGAAATGCACGCAGACCAAGTGACTCAGGACCCGTCCCGGCTCCTCGCCGTCGTCGGTATGGCCGGGCGTTTTCCGGGAGCTGAGAACATCGACCGCTTCTGGCAGCGGCTGCTCGACGGGCATGACGCGATCGGGCCCGTACCCGCCGAACGCTGGGACGCCACCGCCCAGTTGGACCCCGAGAAGCGCATCCAGGCGGTCGGCGGCTTCCTTGAGGACATCGACGCGTTCGACGCCACCTTCTTCGGGATCTCCCCACGCGAGGCCGAGGCGCTGGACCCGCAGCAGCGGCTGATGCTGGAGCAGACCTGGCTGGCTCTGGAGGACGCCGGAGTCCCCGCCGGCTCACTGGCCGGATCGCGCACCGGCGTCTACGTCGGCGCCCAGTGGCACGACTACGAGATCCTGCGCAGGAACCGCGGCGCGGGCACCACCCAGCACAGCGCGGTCGGCGCCGCCCTGGACGTCATCGCGGCCCGCGTGTCCTACTTCCTCAGCCTGATCGGGCCGAGCATGGCCGTGGAGACCGCCTGCTCGTCCTCGCTGGTGGCGCTGCACCTGGCCGGGCAGGCCCTGCGCCAGGGCGAGATCGACGCGGCGATCGTGGGCGGCGTCAATCTGATGCTGACGCCCGAGGTCATGATCGGCCTGACGCACTTCGGCGGGCTCTCCCCCGACGGCCGCTCCCAGACCTTCTCCGCCGCCGCCAACGGCTTCGTCCGCGGCGAGGGCGTCGTGGCGCTGTACGTGAAGACCCTCGCCCGGGCGATCGAGGACGGCGACCGCATCCACGGCGTCATCGCCGGTACGGCCGTGAACAACGACGGCGGCGGGGAGAGCCTGGTGACGCCGAACCCGGCCGGCCAGGAAGACCTGCTGCGCAGCGTGTACGAGCGGCTGGACATCCCCGTCGACGAGGTCGCCTACATGGAGGCCCACGGCACCGGCACCAAGCGCGGCGACCCCATCGAGGCCGGCGTCATCGGCCGTGTGCTGGGGCAGCCGCGCGACCGCGCCAAGGGGCCGCTGCCCATCGGGTCGGTCAAGACCAACATCGGCCACCTGGAGGCCTGCGCGGGCATGGCGGGCCTGGTCAAGGCGATGCTGGTGCTCAAGCACCGCGTGGTCCCGCCGAGCCTGCACTCCCGGGAGCTCAACCCCGCCATCGACTTCGACGGGCTGAATCTGCACGTGGTGCGCGAGACGCTGCGGCTGCCGGACGACGACCGGATGTTCGCGGGTGTCAGCTCGTTCGGGTGGGGCGGCACCAACGCGCATGTGTCGGTGATGAGCGCGCCGCCCGCCGCCGGGCCCGAACCGGCGACCGGCCGGACCCCGCAGGCCGCGGACGCCGAGGGGCCCGTGCTGCTGCCGCTGTCCGCGCACTCGCAGGCGGCCCTTGAGCAGCGGGCCCGCGAGGTGGCGGACGTCCTCGCCGACGGCGCCGCGCCGCTGACCGCCCTGGCGGGCACCCTGGCCTGGCAGCGCGACCACTTCCCCTTCCGGGCGGCCGTCACCGGCGCCGACGCCGACGCGGTGCGCGACCGGCTCACGCGGTTCACGGCGGACCCCGAGGAGGAGATACCGGGCGTGGTCACCGGCCGGGCCGCCGGGGCCCGTGGCCGTACCGCGTTCGTCTTCCCCGGGCAGGGCTCGCAGTGGGCCGACATGGGACGCGAACTGCTCGCCTGCGACCCGACGTTCGCGGCGGTGATCCACCGCTGCGCCAAGGCACTGGAGCCGCACTTCCCCTGGGACCTCGTCAAGATCGTGTCGGGTGAGGCCGGTGAGGAGTGGCTGACCCGTATCGACATGCTGCAGCCGACCCTGTGGGCGGTCTCCGTCGGCCTGGCCGAGGTGTGGCGCCAGGCGGGCGTCAGCCCGGACGTGGTGATCGGCCACAGCCAGGGCGAGGTCACCGCCGCGACGGTGGCCGGGGCCCTCTCGTACGAGGACGCCGCCCTGGTCATGGCCCGGCGCAGCGCGATCGCCCGCCGTACCTCCGGCAAGGGCCTGATGCTCGCCGTGGACCTGGACGTCGAGGGTGCCAAGGCGGCCATCGCCGGCTTCGAGCACGGGGTGTCGCTCGCGGTGAACAACGGCCCCAGCTCGTGTGTGCTGTCCGGCGACAGCGAACTGATCGAGGTCCTCAAGGAGATCCTGGAGGCGGACGGCACGTTCTGCCGCCTGGTGAACGTGGACTACGCCTCGCACAGCCCGCAGATGGACGAGCTGGAGGAGGACCTGCTGGCGGCGCTGGGGCCGGTCCGGCCCCGCGAGGGCGAGATCGAGCTGATGTCGACGGTGCGGCTGGCCGGACTGCGCGGCCCGGAGCTGGACGCCCGCTACTGGGTGGACAACCTGCGCCGCCCGGTGATGTTCGCCGACGCGCTGGACAAGGTCTTCGACGACGGCGTCACCCACGTCGTGGAGATCAGCCCGCACCCCGTACTCGCCCCGGCCATCGAGCAGTTGGCGGCGCTGCGCGACGAGCCGCCACGGGTGCTGTCCACCCTGCGGCGCGGCCAGGGGTCGCCCGAGTTCCTCACCGAGGCGTTCGCCCGTGCCTACACCGAGGGCCTGGCGCCGTTCGGCGGCCTGCCGCGCAGGGCGTGGGCCCCGGCGCCGGGCTACCCCTGGCAGCGCTCGCCGTACTGGATCCAGCCGGGCCGCCGCCGCGACACCGAGCGCAGTGGCCTGGACGTCGCCCTGACGCCGTCCGTGTCCGCGCCGGGCACATGGACGGGCACGCTGGAGGTGGCGCTGGAGGACCAGCCGTGGCTGCGCGACCACCAGGTGCACGACGCCTTGGTGCTGCCCGGCGCCGGGATGATGGCGCTGGCGGTGCGGACCGCGCTGGCCCGCACCGGGTCGGTCCCCGCCGTCCTCGAAGACATCGTCTTCCGCAGCGATCTGACGCTCGGTGAGGACGCGGCGCGGCTCAGCGTCCAGTGGCGCGACGACGACGCCGGGAGCGGCTTCGCCCTCTCCTCCCTGCCGCAGGGCGCCACGTCCTGGACCGAGCACGCCGTCGCCCGCGCCCTGCCGTCCGGTCCGGCGCCCGAGGTGGCCGTGCCGGCGTTCCCCGAACGCCTGCTGTCCGCGACGCCGGTGGCGGCCGGGGACTTCTACGCGTCCTGCTCCGCCAAGGGCCTGAACTACGGTCCGGCGTTCCAGGGCGTGCGCGGCCTGCACCAGGGCGAGGGCGAGGCGCTGGCCGAGGTGCGGCTGAGCGAGCAGTGCCTGGCCGGTGCGCGGGCCCGCGATCTGCACCCGGCGCTGTGGGACGGCGCGATGCAGGTGTCCCTGCCGCTGGCCGACGAGGACCAGGCCGTGGTGCCGACCACCGTGCGCCGCGTCCACCTCCTGCGGGATCTCGCCGAGCCCGTCGTGGCCCTGTGGTCGTACGCGGTGCGCCGCGAGCCCCTGCTGTTCGACGTCTTCTTCTACGACGCCGACCGCCGCCCGCTGCTGGTGATGGAGGGGCTGCGGCTCACGCCGCTGGCCGTCGCCTCCGGGCAGGGAAGCGCCGACGGGGACCGGGTGCACCGCCTGGTGTTCACCGAGGCGCCGCGTGGGGCCGTGGACGCCGCGTCCGGAACGTGGGCGGTGTGTGCGGGCAGTGGCGGCGCCGACGGCGCTGCGGCCCTCGCCGACGCCCTGGGTGCGCTGGGCGCCAAGGCCGGCCTCGCGCTGGCCGGCGGGCAGGACGCCGCCGAGGAGGCGGTCTGGGCCCAGCGGCTGCGGGACTCGGGCGAGGTGACCGGTGTGGCGTTCCTCGCGCCGCGCGCCGAGGACGGGTTCGAGGCCCAGCGCGAGGGCCTGCTCGCGCTCACCGCCCTCGTCCGCGCCTGCCTCGCGCTGCCCGCGCCGCCGCGCGTGGCCGTCGTGACCACCGGAGCGCAGGCCGCCACCGCGGCCGACGAGCCGGACGCGGGCGGCGCACTGTACTGGGGCTTCGGCCGGGTGCTGCGCCGCGAACACGCCGAGCTGCGGCCGCTGCTCCTCGACCTCGGCGCGGGCCGGGCCGAGTGGGCGGCCGAGTGCGCGGCCGAACTGGCCGCCGACGACGGCGAGGACCAGGTCGCGCTGCGCGGCACCGGCCGCTTCGTGGGACGGCTGGAGCGCGGCCCCGCCGGCGCCCCGCCGCAGGAGACCCGCTGGCACACGCCGCCGCAGCCGTTCCGGCTGACCTCGCGGCGCCCGGGAGACGGCGGGCCGTCGCACTTCCGTCCGCTGGATCGACGCGCGCCCGGCCGCGGCGAGATCGAGATCGCCGTGACCGCCGCCGCGCTGGGCGGCGCCGACGTGCCCGGCACGGCCGAGGGGTACGGCCTGGACGCCACCGGCGTGGTCACCCGGGTCGGCGCGGAGGTGACCGGCTTCGCCGCGGGCGACCGCGTCGTGGCCTGCGCGCCCGGGGCGCTCGCCTCGCATCTGACGCTGCGTGCCGACCACGCCCGCCCGCTCCCCGAGCAGCTGGACGAGGACGGCGTCGCCGCGCTGCCCTCGGCGCTGACGACGGCCTGGTACGCGCTGAGCGAGCTGGCCGGGCTCGGCGCGGGCGACACCGTCCTGATCCACGACGCGGCCGGCGGGCTGGGGCTCGCCGCCGTGCAGGTGGCGCGCGTCCTGGGCGCGGAGGCCATCGCGACGGCGCCCACCGAGGAGCAGCGCGAGCACCTCGCGCGGCTCGGCGTCCGGCATGTCTTCGACTCCCGCGGCCTGTCCTGGGCCGACGGCGTGCGCGAGGCCACCGGCGGGCGCGGTGTGGACGCCGTTCTCAACTCCCTTTCCGGAGCGGGCCTGGAGCGCGGTCTGGACGTCCTCGCGGACGACGGGCACTTCCTCGACGTGGGCGCGAAGGGCGGGCACCAGGGCCGCTCGATCGGCCTCGCCTCCTTCCGTGCGGGCGTCAGCTTCGTCTCCGTCGACCTCGCCGGCTTGATCGCCCGCAGGCCCGAGCGGTTCGCGCGGCTGCTGACCGCGGTGTGGGACCTGGTGGCGGACGGCACGCTCACCCCGCCGCCGGTGACGGCGTACCCGTTCGCCGACGTTCCCCGGGCGCTGGAGGAGCGCTCGCGCGGCGGGCACATCGGTACGGCCGTGCTGTGTGCGCCGGAGACCGTCACCGCGGTGGCCCCGGAGCCGCTGCCGGGCGGCCGGTTCCGCGGCGACGGCACCTATCTGATCACCGGTGGTCTGGGCGCGCTCGGCCTGTCCCTGGCGCGGTTCCTGGCCGAGCGGGGCGCCGGCGCGCTGGCCCTGGTCGGCCGCTCCGCCCCCGGACCGGAAGCGGCCGCGCGCATCGAGGAGCTGCGGGCGCTGGGCGTACGGGTGGACACCTTCCAGGCCGATGCCGCCGACGAGGAGGCCCTCAAGCGGGTGCGGGCCCAACTGCCGCCGCTGCGCGGTGTGGTGCATGCGGCCGGTCTGCTGGACGACGCCACCATCCAGAAGCTGGAGCCGGGACAGCTGCGGCGGGTCCTGGCACCGAAGGCGGAGGGCGCCCGCAACCTGGACGCGGTCACCGCCGGCGACCCGCTGGACTTCTTCGTGCTGTTCTCCTCGGCCGCGGCCCTGATGGGCAACGCGGGCCAGGCGGCGTACGCGGCCGGCAACGCCTTCCTGGACGCGCTCGCCGTCTCCCGCCGCCGGCGCGGGCTGCCCGCGCTGAGCGTGCAGTGGGGCCCGTTCACGGACGTGGGCCTGGCCGCGCAGGACGCCAACCGCGGCGCGCGCCTGGAGGAGCGCGGTATGGGCGGCTTCACGACCGAGGAGGCGTGGCCGGCGCTGGAGCGCTTCCTGCGCGACGAGGAGCAGGTCGTCTCGTATGTCCCGCTCCACCTGCGCCGGTGGTTCGAGGCGTACCCGGACACCGCCGCCCTGGCGAGCTGGAGCGGACTGCGCCAGGCCTCCCAGGACGGGCCGGGCTCGGGCGGCGCGGGCCAGGCGTTCCTCACCGAGCTGCGCCAGGCCCCGCCCGAGCGGCGCCCCGAACTGCTGGAGGCCAAGGTGCGGGAGCTGGCGGGCCGGGTGCTGCGCCTGGAGACGAAGGCGATCGACCGGGACGCGCCGTTCAAGGCGCTGGGCCTGGACTCGCTGATGAGCCTGGAGCTGCGCAACCGGCTGGAGGCGGCCTTCGGCCTGAAGCTCTCGCCCACGCTGCTGTGGACCTACGGCAGTACGCGCGCGCTCTCCGGCGTCCTGGCGGAGCAGCTGTCCGCCCCCCTGGCCGCCGCGGACGACAAGGACTGAGTGAGACATGGAAGCCAAGCACGACACCACGGCCGCCCCGACCCCGCTGAGCAGGGCGCTGGACACGGTCAAGAAGCTGCGGGCCCAGCTGGACGAGGCCGGCGGCAGCCAGCCGCTCGCCATCGTCGGCACCGGTCTGCGGTTCCCCGGCGGCATCGACGACCTCGACTCCTACTGGCAGGCGCTGTCCGAGGGCCGCGATCTGGTGCGGCCGCTGCCCCAGGAGCGCAAGGGGCCGTTCGCCGAGGAGTGGGACCGGCTGCCGCACCGCGGTGGGTTCCTCGACGAGGTCCTGGACTTCGACGCCTCGTTCTTCGGCATGGGAGAGGCGGAGGCCAGCGCCCTGGACCCGCAGCACCGGCTGCTGCTGGAGGTCGCCTGGGAGGCGCTGGAGAACGCGGCGCTGCCCGCCGACCGCCTCGACGGCGCCCGCACCGGCCTGTTCGTCGGCATCATGAACCACGACTGGTGGCACTGGCTGGACGGCGACCCCGACCGCCACTGGACGACGGGCAACGGGCACTACTTCGCGGCCGGGCGGCTCGCCTACGAGCTGGGGCTGGGCGGGCCCGCGATCGCGGTGGACACCGCCTGCTCCTCCTCGCTGGTCTCGGTCCACCTCGCCCGGCAGGCGCTCAGCCGCAAGGAGTGCGATGTGGCGCTGGCGGGCGGCGTGAACCTGGCGCTGTCGCCCCATATGACCAAGCAGCTGGACGCGTTGGGGTCGCTGGCCCCGGACGCCAAGTGCAAGTCGTTCGACGCCCGCGCCAACGGCTTCCCGCGCGGCGAGGGCTGCGGCGTCATCGTCCTCAAGCGGCTGGCGGACGCCCAGCGCGACGGGGACCGCGTGCTGGGCGTGCTCAAGGGCTCGGCGGTCAACCAGTACGGCCGGTCCACCGGGTTCACCGCTCCCAACGTGCTCTCGCTGATCGGCCTCATGGAGTCGGCCCTGTCGGACGCGGGCCTCACCCCGGCCGACATCGGTCTGGTGGAGGCGCACGGCACCGGGACGTCGCTGGGCGACACCATCGAGATGGAGGCCATTGTCTCCGTGCTCGGCCGCAAGAACGGCGGCGCCCGGCTGCCGGTCGGCTCCGTCAAGGCGAACCTGGGACACACCGAGTCGGCCGCCGGAATCGCCGCCCTGCTCAAGGCGCTCGCCTGCCTGCGGCACCGCGCGGTGCCGCCGCTGGCGCACTTCTCCACCCTCAACCCGCTCATCGACCTCGACGGTACGGGCGTCACCCTGCCCACCGAGCTGACGCCGTGGCCGCAGGGGACGGGTGGCCGTCATGTGGCGGTCAGCGCGTTCAGCATGGGCGGCACCAACGCCCATCTGCTCCTCGGCCCGGCCGAGGAGGGCGCGCCGGCGGCGGACGGCGGGGCCGCGCCGGTGGCGGGCTTCGAGCTGTCGGCCAAGTCGCCCGAGGCGGTGCGGGAGCTGGCCGGTCGGCTGCGCGGACGGCTCGCCGGGCTGTCCGACGCCGACTACCCGGCGTTCGCGTACACGGTCACCACCGGGCGCGCCCGGCACAAGTGGCTCGCCGCCGTCACCGCCGCCGACCGGGAGTCGGCGCTGACGGCGCTGGCGGCCCTGGCCGAGGGCAGGGCCGCGGACGCGGTCGCGCTGCGCGAGCGGGACGGTGACGCCGAGCCCGGCGCCGGGTTCGGTGAACTCCCGCGCGCTGTTCTCGACCTGCCGTCCTATCCGTGGCAGCGGCAGCGCTATGCGCCCGGGTCCGCGGCCCGTGCGGGGGCGGCGACGGGGGCGGTGCCCGCCCTGGCCGCGCCCGCCGAGGCCGCGCCGGAGCCCGCCGCCGACGCTGCCCCTTCGCCTGCCGTCGAGGAGACCGAAGGGACCAGGGCCCTCCACGAGGTGACCTGGCGCGAGGCGCCCGACGGCGGCGCCCCGCGCGCGGCGGCGGACGCCGGGTGGTGGCTGCTGTTCGCCGACCGCACCGGCCTGGCCGAGGAGCTGGCCGAGCAGATCGCCCACCGCTCCGGCAGCAGCGTCACGGTCACGGCGGGCCGGGGGTTCCAGCGGCTGTCCGACTCCCGCTACGAGATCGACCCGCTGCGGCAGGCCGACCTGACCGCCCTCCTCGACGCGCTGCGCGCCGACCGGCCCGGGCCCTGCGCCGGGGTCGTGCACGCCTGGAGCCTGGACTCCCCCGCGCCCGACGACGGCGCCGCGGACGGCACCGGTCAGCCCCCGGCGTGGCACTCCCGCGAGGCGGGCCGTGTCTCGGCCCGCCATCTCGTCCAGGAGCTGGCACAGCGGGACCTGGGCGGCGCGCCCCGGCTGACGCTGCTGACCCGCGGCGCCCAGCCCGTGACCAGCGGGGACTCCCCCAATGCCCTCGCCCAGGCGCCCCTGTGGGGCCTCGCCGGGCAGCGGGCGGCCCGGCCCGGTGCCGCGCGCCCCGCGCTGATCGACCTGGACCCCGCGCCCGCCGACGGCGAGGCCGCGCGGCTGCTGGACGAGCTGCTGCGCACGGGCGGCCCGGAGCGGCTCGCGCTGCGCGGCACGTCCCGCCAGGTGCCCGCGCTCGTCGCGCACGGCACGTCGCAGGGGACCGGCCCTGCCTGGCACCGGCGTCCGTTCGACGCCGCAAAGGACGAGAACCTGCGGGTCCTGGCGGCCCGGCCCGGCATCCTGACCAGCCTGGAGCCGACGCTGTGGCGGCGTACCCCGCCGGGCCCCGGTCAGGTCGAGATCGAGGTCGGCGCGGCCGCGCTGAACTTCAGCGACGTCCTGAAGGCGATGGACGCCTACCCCGGCGCGAGCGGCACCGTGCCGCTGGGCATCGAGTGCGCGGGGCGGATCAGCGCGGTCGGCGAGGGCGTCGAGGGGCACCGCGTGGGCGATCCGGTGATGGCGGTGGTGACCTCCGGGCTCGCCGCGTACGCCACCACCGAGGCCCACCTGGTCGCCCCCCGGCCCGAGGCGCTGACCGACGAGCAGGCCGCGGCCACCCCCGTCGCCTTCCTCACCGCCGTCTACGGCCTGGAGTACCTGGCCCGGCTGCGGCGGGGCGAGAAGGTGCTGATCCACTCCGCGACCGGCGGGGTGGGGCTGGCGGCGCTGATGGTGGCGCGGCGGTGCGGCGCGGAGGTCTTCGCGACGGCCGGCACCGAGGACAAGCGGCGGCTGCTGCGCGAACTGGGCCTGCCGGCGGACCATGTGATGGACTCCCGCTCGCTCGCCTTCGCCGACCGGATCGGGGAGCTCACCGGCGGCTACGGCGTCGATGTGGTGCTCAACTCGGTGACCGGCGAGGCGCTGGTGCGCAGCCTGGGGCTGCTCGCGCCGGGCGGCCGGTTCGTGGAGATCGGCAAACGCGACATCTACGACGACAACCCCATCGGCCTGGGCTTCTTCAAGGACAACCGGTCGCTGTTCGCCGTGGACCTGGAGAAGACGCTCTGGGAGCGGCCGCGGATCGTCGCGGAGCTGTTCGAGGAGGTGGCGGGCGGCTTCAAGAGCGGGCAGTTCGAGGCCCTGCCGGTGAAGTCGTTCCCGTACGCCGAGGCCCCGGCCGCGTTCGCGCGGATGGCGCAGGCACAGCACACCGGCAAGCTCGTGCTCACCCCGCGCGGGGACGAGGCGGTGGCGGTGCCCTCGGGACCGGGACCGGTCCGCTCCGGGGCGACGTACCTCGTGGCGGGCGCGGCGGACGGGGCACATCTGGCGGCCGCCCGTCAGCTGGCCGAGGCCGGTGCGCGCCATCTGGCGCTGCTGGGCGGCGAGTGGGGCTCCGGCGAGGCGGCCGAGGCGCTGGCGGAGCTGCGGTCGCGGCACGTCGAGGCGGAGCTGCTGGCGGCGGACCCGTCCGGGTACGACGCGGTGGCCGCGGCCGTGGCCCGTATCGGGGAGTCGATGCCGCCGCTGGCGGGCGTCGTGTACGCGGACGGCGGGCGGGCGGCGGGCGCCTGGAACCTGCACCGCGCCACCCTGGAGCGGGAGTTGGACCTCTTCGTCCTCGTCTCGGCGGGCGACGCCGCCGGGCAGGGCGTGGACGGCGGGCACGGCGAGGACGGCGGGCAGGAGGACGCCGGGCGCGCGGACGGCATCGGGGCCGGGGCGCTGCTGGACTCCCTGGCGCTGCACCGCCGTTGGCGCGGCCTGCCGGCGCTGAGCGTCGACGCGGGCGCCCTGGCCTCGCTGGGACGCCTGCTGGGCGCCCCGTCGGCGGCGGTCCGCGTGCTGGAGCCGGACCCGGCCGCCGTGGCCGCGATCGGTGCCGCGGCGCCGGGCGCGGTGGGGGCCGAGGGTGACGGCGGCGAAGCGATCCGCGGTGAGCTGCTGGCCCTCGAACCCGGCCGCCGGCGCCGTAACGCGCTGGTGCGCCACTGCCGGGAGCTGGCGGCCCGCGTGCTGCGCGCCGACGCCGGTGCCCTGGATCCGGCGGCACCGCTGGCGAGCATGGGCTTCGACTCGATGCGGACGCTCGAACTCCGTAGCCGTATGGAGGCCTCGATGGGCATCAAGCTCCCGGCCACGGTCGGCTGGCGCTACCCCACCCTCGACGCGCTGGTGCCGTTCCTCGCCGAGCGGATGGACATCGCCCTGGAGGCCGGGCCCGCGAGCCCGCCCGCAGACGGGCCCGGCACCGGCCCGGCACCCGGGGCGCGGCGCCCCGCACCCCCCACCCAGCCCCTCGTCGCGGACCGGGACGACGAGGAACCGGAGCTCGACGAGCTGTCCGACAGCGAGATCGAAGCACTCCTGCTTGCCAAGACAGAGCAGCTCGACGAAGGACGCCAAGGATGACCACGCGGGAAGACAAGCAGACGTCGGCGACGGCGATGAAGCGCGCCTACCTGACGATGGAGCGGCTGCAGCGCCGGATCGACGACTACGAGCGCGCCAGGACCGAGCCGATCGCCATCGTGGGGGTGGGCTGCCGGTTCCCCGGCGGGGTCACCGACCCCGACTCGTACTGGGAGCTGCTGACCAGCGGCACCGACGCCATCACCGAAGTCCCCGCGGACCGCTGGGACCTGGCGGAGTTCTACACCGAGGAGCTGCGCAGCCCCGGGAAGATCAACACCCGGTGGGGCGGCTTCGTCGACCACATCGACCGCTTCGACCACGACTTCTTCGGCATCTCGCGCCGCGAGGCGGTCTCCATGGACCCGCAGCAGCGGCTGATCCTCGAAGTGGCCTGGCAGGCGCTGGAGCACGCGGGCGTGCCGCCGACCTCGCTCGCGGGCAGCCAGACCGGCGTGTTCCTGGGCCTGGCGTCCAACGACTACGCGAGCGAGATCTTCCAGCACCCCGTCGACATCGCCGCGCACGCCAGCACCGGTACCGCGCACTCCATCGCCACCGGCCGGGTGTCCTACCTGCTGGATCTGCGCGGCCCGAGCGTGGCGGTGGACACCGCCTGCTCCTCGTCGCTGGTGGCCGTCCACCAGGCGTGCCAGAGCCTGCGGCTGGGCGAGTGCGATCTGGCGCTGGGCGGCGGCGTCAACGCCGTGCTCTCGCCCCAGCTGGCCATCTCCTTCTCGCAGTTCCCCGACATGCTGTCCGTGGACGGGCGCTGCAAGGCGTTCGACGCGTCGGCGGACGGGTTCGTGCGCAGCGAGGGCTGCGGCATCGTCGTCCTCAAGCGGCTGTCGGACGCGCTGCGCGACCAGGACCGCGTCCTGGCGGTGCTGCGCGGCTCGGCCATCAACCAGGACGGGCGCAGCTCGGGCCTGACCGCGCCCAACGGCGCGGCGCAGCGCGCGGTGCTGGAGCGGGCCGTCGCGGCCGCCGGTGTCGACCCGCACCAGGTCGGCTACGTGGAGACGCACGGCACCGGCACCAAGCTCGGCGACCCCATCGAGGTGGAGGCGCTGGCGGAGGTCTACGGCCACGAGGAGGGCGCGCCGGTCTATCTGGGCGCGGCCAAGACGAACATCGGGCACCTGGAGGCGGCGTCGGGCGTGGCCGGTCTGATCAAGGCCGCGCTGTGCGTGGATCGCGGCGCGGTCCCGGCGAATCTGCACTTCGACACGCTCAATCCGCACATCACCCTGGACGGCACCACGTTCACCGTGCCGACCCGGCTGACCGAGTGGCCGCAGCAGGAGGGCCGCCGACTGGCGGCCGTGAGCAGCTTCGGGTTCAGCGGCACCAACGCGCATGTGATCGTCGAGCAGGCCCCGGACCGCGTCGCGCCCTCGGGTGCGGACAACCGCCCGCGCTCGGTGCTGACGCTGTCCGCCAAGAGCGAGAAGTCGCTGCTCAAGCTGGCGCGCCGCTACCAGGACCGGCTGGCCTCCGCCGAGGAGTCGGAGTTCGCCGATGTGTGCTTCGCGGGGAACACCGGGCGCGCCCACTTCGCGCACCGGCTGGCGGCCGTGGGCTCGTCCTCGGGTGAACTCGCCGGTCTGCTGGGCGACTTCGTGCGCGGCGACGAGACCGAGGGGCTGCTGCTGGGTGAGGCCAACGCCACCGGCGCGAGCGATGTGGTCTTCCTGTTCACCGGGCAGGGTCCGCAGCGGGTGGGCATGGCCCGCGAGCTGTTCCGTACCCAGCCGGCGTTCCGCAGGACCCTGGAGCGCTGCGACGAGATCCTGCGCCCGGTGCTGGACACCCCGCTGCTGACCGCGCTGTACCCCGAGGACCCCGAGGACCCGGCGGCCATCGCGCTGATCAACGACATGGAGTACGCGCAGCCCGCGCTGTTCGCCGTGGAGTACGCGCTGGCCGAGCTGTGGCGCTCCTGGGGCGTGGAGCCGGCCGCGGTGGTCGGCCACAGCCTCGGCGAGTACGCCGCGGCCTGCTTCGCGGGCGCGATGCCGCTGGAGGACGGCCTGCGGCTGGCCGCCGAGCGCGGGCGGCTGCTGCAGCAGCTCGCCGAGAGCGGTTCGATGGCCGCGGTGTTCGCCCCGGCGTCCGACGTCGCCGAGGTGCTGTCCGCTTACGAGGAGTCGCAGATCTCCGTCGCGGCCGTCAACGGGCCCGCGAACACCGCGATTTCGGGCGAGCGGGAGATCGTGGCGGCGGTCTGCGAGACCTTCACGGCGCGCGGCGTGGACGCCAAGCAGCTGCGGATCTCCACGTCCTCGCACTCGCCGCTGGTCGAGCCGGTCCTGGAGCCGCTGCGCCGGGCGCTGGAGAAGGTCGAGTTCGCCCCGCCGCGGATTCCGCTGGTCGCCAACCTGACCGGCCGGCTGTGGCCGTGGGACAAGGCGCCGGACGTGGAGTACTGGCTGCAGCACGCCCGTCAGCCGGTGCTGTTCGCCGACAGCGTCCGCACCCTGCACGAGATGGGCTACCGCACCTTCCTGGAGGTGGGCCCGGCCCCGATCCTGCTGGGGCTGACCGGAGAGATCCTGGCGGGCGACGACGAGGTGCTGATGCTGCCGAGCCTGCGGCCGAAGCTGGACGACTGGGAGGTGATCCTCGGCAGCGTCAGCGAGCTGTACGTACGCGGCGCGGCCCTCGACTGGCACGGCTTCGACCGCGACTACCCGCGTTCCAGGGTGGAGCTGCCGCACTACCCGTTCGATGCGACGCGGGTGTGGCACGAGCCGAGCGGTGCGGCCGAGGGCCCCTTCGACTGGGGCCGCCAGGCGGGCGCGCCGGCCGCGGCGCGGCGGGCTCCGGCCCCCTCCGGGGAGTCCTCGGGCCGGGCTGGCAACCGCCGTACGGCACCGGGCCGTTCGGGTGCGGGCCGGTCGGCGGCAGGCCGGGCCGCCGCGCCGCGCGCCTCGTCCCGGACCCGCTCCGGCGCCTCCGGGGGCCGCTCGCTCGCCGGCAAGCTGCCCACCGCCGAGGAGCTGCTGCGGCTGCCGGCCGCCGAGCGCCCCGAGGCGCTGATGACGCAGCTGGTGCAGAGCGTGCAGGCGGCGCTCGGCTCGAAGTCCACGTCCACGGTGGGCATGGACGAGCCGCTGTCCTCGCTCGGCCTGGACTCCTTGATGGCCGTGGAGCTGCGCAACGCGATCCAGGGCCGGCTGGGCGTCTCGATCGCCATCGCGAGCTTCCTGCGCGGCGCGACCGTCCGCACGCTGTCCGAGCAGATCACCGGCCAGCTGACCGGGGCCGACGGCCGGGCCGGCGGCGGCGCGGCCGACGAGGACCAGCCCATCCGGCGGGCCGCTCGCTCCCAGGACCTGACGGCCGAGCTGCTGGCGAAGCTGGAGGAGCTGCCCGAGGAGCCGGTGGGCACCCCGGCGGGATCGGAGGGGAGCGATGACTGACCTGGACGAGCGGCTGGCCGCGCTCTCCCCGCACAAGCGCGCGCTGCTGGAGAAGATGCTGGCGGAGAGCGGGCAGGCCGAGAGCACGTTCCCCATCGCGGTGCTCCAGCAGGGCATGTGGTTCCTGGAGCAGCTGCGGCCCGACAACCCCGCCTACGTCGTGCCCAGCGCAGTCCGCATCCGGGGCCCGCTGGACACGAAGGTGCTGTCCGCCGCCCTGGACGAGATCGTGCGGCGGCACGAGGCGCTGCGCACCACCTTCCAGCTGCGCGACGGCAAGCCCACCCAGGTCGTCAGCGACCACCTGTCCGTCGCGCCGCCCGAGACCGACCTGCGCCAACTGGGGCTGACCGAGGAGGAGTTGGAGTCGCGGATCGCCGCCGAGGCGCTGGGCGAGCCGTTCGACCTCCAGGCGGGCCCGCTGCTGCGGATGTCGCTGCTGCGCACCGGCGACGACGAGTACGTCCTGGTGATGGCGCTGCACCACCTCATCTCGGACCGCTGGTCGGTGGGCATCCTGCTGACCGAGCTGTCCGCGCTGTACGAGGCTAAGCTGTCCGGCCTGCCCTCGCCGCTGCCCGAACTGCCCGTCCAGTACGGCGACTTCGCCACCTGGCAGCAACATCAGCTCGCCAAGGGCCGCTGGGAGGGCGACCTGGCGTACTGGCGCGAGCACCTGGCGGGAGCTCCGGCGGCGCTGGAGCTGCCGACCGACAAGCCCCGCCCGGCCGTCCAGGGCTTCAACGGCGCGACGCTGCCCGTCCGCCTCCCCAAGGAGCTGATGGACGAGCTGGGCGCACTGGCAGGACGGCACGGCGCGACCCCGTACATGGCGCTGCTCGCGGCCTTCACGGTGCTGCTGCACCGCTACAGCAACCAGGACGACGTGGTGGTGGCGGTGCCGACGGCCGTCCGCGGCCGCGCCGAGATCGAGTCGCTGATCGGCTACTTCGTCAACACCCTGCCCCTGCGCACCCGGCTGGACGGCGAGGCCGGCTTCGTCCAGGTGCTGGAGCAGGTGCGGGACGCGTGCCTGGGTGCGTACGAGCACCAGGAGGTGCCGTTCGAGCTGCTGGTGACGGATCTGAAGACGACCCGTGACCTGAGCCGCCCCCCGGTGTGCCAGGTCAGCTTCTCCTACGGCCGGGAGCCGGTGCCCACGCTGGCCATGGGCGGCGCCGAGCTGCGCCGGCTGCTCGTCAGGAGCGAGGGCGCCCGGTTCGACCTGGAACTGCAGGCGTTCGACGACGACGGTGCGCTCAGCGGCTGGTTCGAGTACGACCGTGACCTGTTCGAGGAGGCCACCGTCGCGCGCCTGGCCGGGCACTTCAGGCACCTGATCGAGGAGGCGGTGGCCGACCCGCGGCGGGCCGTGGACGAACTGGAGCTGCTCGACGCCGCCGAGCGGCACCGCGTCCTGGTCGGTGCCAACGACACCGCTCGCGCCTGGCCCGAGGAAGACGGCCTGATCCACCAGTGCTTCGAGGCCCGTGCCCGCGAGCACCCCGACGCCGAGGCGCTGCGCTTCGAGGGCACCAGCCTGAGCTACGCGGAGCTGAACCGGCGCGCCAACCAGCTCGCGCACCGCCTGATCCGGCTGGGTGTGGGCCGCGACGTCCTGGTGGGCGTCAGCATGGAGCGCTCGCTGGAGCTGGTGGTGGCCCTGCTGGCGGTGGTCAAGGCGGGCGGCGCGTACGTTCCGCTGGACCCCACGTATCCGGCTTCCCGGCTGGAGCACATGATCGGCGACTCCCGGGTGCCGGTGCTGCTCACCCAGCGCCGCGTCCTGGAGACCCTGCCGCCCGCCGCGACGGCCGAGGTGCTGTGCCTGGAGGAGCTGGCGGACGAGCTGGCCGCCGAGCCGGACCACGATCCGGATGTGCCGGTGGACGGCGAGGACCTGGCGTACGTCATCTACACCTCCGGTTCGACGGGCCTGCCCAAGGGCGTGATGAACGTGCACGCCGCGATCCGCAACCGGCTGCTGTGGATGCAGGACGCCTACCGCCTGGACGCGAGCGACCGGGTGCTGCAGAAGACGCCGTTCTCGTTCGACGTGTCGGTGTGGGAGTTCTTCTGGCCGCTGATGGCGGGCGCGACGCTGGTCGTCGCCCGGCCCGAGGGCCACAAGGACGGCGGCTACCTCGCCCGGGCGATCCGCGAGGAGCACATCACCACGGTGCACTTCGTGCCGTCCATGCTCCAGGTCTTCCTCCAGGAGCGGGTCGAGGAGTGCGTGAGCCTGCGCCGGGTGATCTGCAGCGGCGAGGCGCTGCCCCGCGATCTGCAGGACCGCTTCCTTGCCCGGTCGGGCGCCGAGCTGCACAACCTGTACGGCCCGACGGAGGCCGCCATCGACGTCACGTCCTGGGCCTGCCGGGCCGACGGCGATCTGCGCCCGGTACCGATCGGCTCGCCCATCGCCAACACCCAGCTGTACGTACTGGACCGCCATCTGCGGCCCGTTCCGACCGGCGTCGCGGGCGAACTGCACATCGGCGGGCGCAACTTGGCGCGCGGCTACCTCGGCCGGCCCGAGCTGACGGCCGAGCGGTTCATCGACAACCCCTTCGCCGGTGAGACGCCGGGCGAGCGCCTGTACCGGACCGGGGACCTGGCGCGCGTGCGGCACGACGGCGCCATCGAGTTCCTGGGCCGGCTGGACCACCAGGTCAAGCTGCGCGGGTTCCGTATCGAACTGGGCGAGATCGAGGCCGCGCTGACCGACCACGCGCTGGTGCGCGAGGCGGTGGTGGTGGCCCGCGAGCTGCAGGCGGGCGATGTCCGGCTGGTGGCGTATGTGACGCCGCGCGGCGAGGGCGCACCCGGGAGCGGGGAGCTGATCGGCCACCTCAAAGAGCGGCTGCCCGACTACATGGTCCCGGCCGCCTTCGAAGTGCTCGACAGCCTTCCGCTCTCCCCGAGCGGCAAGGTCGACCGCAAGGCCCTGCCCGAGCCCGCCAGCATCAGGCCGCAGCTGGCGACGCGGTACGTGGCGCCGGGCGAGGGCCTGCAGACCACGCTCGCCGCGCTCTGGCGCAAGCTCCTGGGCGTGGACCGGGTCGGCCTGCACGACAACTTCTTCGACCTCGGCGGCCACTCGCTGCTGATGGCCGAACTGCGTACCCAGCTCACCCGAGAGACCGAACACCAGGTGTCGATGGTCGAGCTGTTCCAGCACCCCACGGTGGCGTCACTGGCCGCGTTCCTCACCCGGCCCGAGGGCTCGTCCGGGGCCACCCCGAGCGGTGCCCGGGACCGCGCCGAGAACCGGCGCCGCTCCCGCGCCCGCAGGCAGCAAGCGGCTGACCGCCGAGCCCGTTCCAACAGCAGCGATAGGTGATCCGGATGTCCGAGATACGTGAAGACCTCGACCGCGTGGCGATCGTCGGCATGGCGGGGCGTTTCCCCGGAGCGCCCGATGTGGACGCGTTCTGGGAGAACCTCACGCAGGGGCGTGAGGGCATCGGCTTCTTCTCCGACGACGAGCTGCGCGCGTCGGGGGTGAGCGAGGAGACGCTGCGCCAGGAGTCCTTCGTCAAGGCCAAGGGCGAGCTGGAGGACGCCGACCGCTTCGACGCGTCGTTCTTCGGCTACAGCCCCCGCGAGGCGGAGATCATGGACCCGCAGCACCGGGTGTTCCTGGAGCTGGCGTGGGAGGCGCTGGAGAACGCGGGCTGTGTGCCGCAGGACTTCGACGGCCGGATCGGGGTGTTCGCCGGTGCCGGTCTCAACAGCTACCTGCTGCACAACGTCATGGCCAATCAGAAGGTCTTCGACGCGGCGGGCATGTACCAGACGCTGCTGGCCAGCGACAAGGACTTCCTGTCCACGCGGGTGGCGTACAAGCTGGGCCTGAAGGGCCCGGCCCTCACCGTGCAGACCGCGTGCTCCACGTCGCTCACGGCGGTGCACCTGGCCGTGCAGAGCCTGCTCAACGGCGAGTGCGACATCGCGCTCGCGGGCGGCGTGGCCGTCAGCTCGCCGCTGAAGAACGGCCACACCTACGAGACCGGCGGCATCCTGTCCCCGGACGGGCACTGCCGCCCCTTCGACGCCGAGGCGGGCGGCACGGTGGCCGGCAACGGCGCGGGCCTCGTCGTGCTGCGCCGCCTGGAGGACGCCCGGTCCGGCGGCGACCGGATCGACGCGGTCATCCGCGGATCCGCCGTCAACAACGACGGCTCGCTGAAGGCCGGTTACACCGCGCCCAGTGTGGAGGGCCAGGCCGAGGTCATCACCGAGGCACTGGCGGTCGCGGACGTGGACCCGGCCACCGTCGGGTACGTGGAGACCCACGGCACCGGCACCCGCCTGGGCGACCCCATCGAGATCGCGGCGCTGACCCGCGCCTACCGCGAGCAGACCGACGCGAGCGGCTACTGCGCCATCGGTTCCGTCAAGAGCAACATCGGGCACCTGGACGCGGCGGCGGGCGTCACCTCCCTGATCAAGGCCGTCCTCGTGCTGCGGCACCAGGCCATTCCGCCGACCCTGCACTTCGCCTCGCCCAACCCCGAACTGGGCCTGGAGTCCAGCCCGTTCTACGTCAACGACGAGCTGCGGCCCTGGCCGCGGCAGGAGGGGCAGCCGCGCCTGGCCGCGGTCAGCTCGTTCGGCATCGGCGGCACCAATGTGCACGTCGTCCTTGAGGAAGCCCCCGACGAGGCTCCCGGCAAGGCTTCCGGCGGCGCGCACGACGGCGCGGACCGCCCGGTGGTGCTGCCGCTGTCGGCGAAGACCGGGCAGGCCGTGGCCGACGGCGCCGAGCGCCTGGCCGGCTACCTGGAGCAGCACCCGGACGTCTCGCTCGCCGACGTCTCCCACACCCTCGCCCACCGCCGGCACGCCTTCGGGCACCGCACGGCGGTGGCCGCCCTCGACCGCGCCGGGGCCGTCGCGGCGCTGCGCGGCGTGCGGGCCGCCGACACCGTCGCGGCGCGCGAGAACGGCGCGAACGTGGCGTTCCTCTTCCCCGGCCAGGGTGCCCAGTACGTGAACATGGCCCGGGACCTGTACGCGCACGAGCCGGTGTTCGCCCGTGAACTGGACCACTGCGCCGAGCTGTTCACCCCTCACCTGGGCGAGGACCTGCGCACGCTGCTGTTCGCGGACCTCGACGAGGCCGGGGCCGCCGAGGCCGCGGCGGCGAAGCTGGAGCAGACGCGGATCACCCAGCCGGTGCTGTTCCTGGTCGAGTACGCGCTCGCGCAGCTGTGGCTGTCGTGGGGCGTGCGGCCGCGCGCGATGGCCGGGCACAGCATCGGCGAGTACGTCGCCGCCTGCCTGGCCGGGGTGTTCTCCCTGGAGGACGCGGTGCGCCTGGTGGCGGCCCGCGGCCGCCTGGTGCAGGAGATGCCGCGCGGGTCGATGCTGACGGTCTTCCTGCCGGAGTCCGAGGCCGCCGCCTACCTGGGCGGCGAGGTGACGCTGGCGGCCGTGAACTCCTCGGCCCTGACGGTGGTTTCGGGCCTGTCCGAGGCCATCGACGCCCTGGAGCGGCGGCTCAAGGACGAAGGTGTGTCCTGCCGCAGGCTGCACACCTCGCACGCCTTCCACTCCCCCAGCATGGACGGCGCGGTCGGCCCGCTGGTCGAGGAGGTGCGCACGGTCGCGCTGAGCGCCCCCTCGATCCCCTTCCTGTCGAACGTGACCGGCACGTGGATCACCGACGAGCAGGCCACCGATCCCGAGTACTGGGGCCGTCACCTGCGGCAGCCGGTGCGGTTCGCCGACTCGGTGGCCGAGCTGGCCGCCGACCCGTCGCTGGTGGCACTGGAGGTCGGCCCCGGGCACACGCTGGGCAACTTCGTCCGCCAGCACACCGCTTGGGGCCAGGAGCGGGTCGCGGTGGGTTCCCTGCGGCACCCCAACGACCGGCAGGACGACCGTGTCCACCTGCTGCGGTCCCTGGGCGCGCTGTGGAGCGCGGGGGTGCCGGTGGACTTCGCGGTCCTCGACGACGAGGACGGGCGCCGGGTGCTGGACCTGCCGGCGTACGCCTTCCAGCGGCAGCGGTACTGGGTGGAGCCGGACGCCGACGCGCGCCCGGACGCCGCCTCCCGCGCCCTGGCCCAGGCGCCGGTCGACGACTGGTTCTACACGCCCGGCTGGAAGCGGCTGCCCCCGCTGGGCGCACCGGGCACGGCCGCCGCGGACGGCACCCTGTGGGTCGTCCTCGGTGACGGGCCCGGCCTGGGCGACGCGCTGGCGCGGCGCCTGGAGGACGGGGGCGGCGAGGTGGTCCGCGTCGGTGCCGCAGAGACGTTCACGGTGCGCGGCGACGGCTCGTACGCACTGGACCCGGCCGACCGCGAGCACCTGGCCGACCTGGTCAAGTCCCTTGACTCCAGGGCCCCTTCGGCGCTGCGCTTCGTGCATCTGTTCAGCCTGGCCGGTGAGCCGTCCGCGTCCCCGGACGGAGCCCTGGACTCGGTCCGTCTCGACGAGTCCCGGCGGCTCGGCTTCGACAGCCTGCTCGCGCTGGCCCAGGCCCTGGACGACGTACGCCCCTCGGCGGCGGCCGGCATCGACGTGCTGTGCGAAGGCGTCCGGTCGGTGACCGGCGAGGAGCGGCTGCGGCCGGAGAACGCGACACTGACCGGCGCGGCCACCGTCATCCCGCAGGAGCTGTCGGACACCGCCGTGCGCACCCTGGACATCACCGGCGCCGACCCCGCCGCTCCCCGGGAGCAGACGGTGCGCGCGGTGCACACCGCCGTCACCCACGCCACCGCGGACCGCGACCTGGCGCTGCGCGGCGCGCACTGGTGGGCGCGCGGCTTCGACGCCGTCCCGCTCGGCCCGGACACCGGCGCCGCGCCCGCGCGGCTGCGCGACGGCGGCGTCTACCTGATCACCGGCGGCCTGGGCGGCGTCGGGCTGGCGCTGGCCGAGGACATCGCGGGCGGCGTCCAGGCGCCCGTCCTGGCGCTGCTGAGCCGCTCGCCGTTCCCCGCCGAGCAGGAGTGGGACGCCCACCTGGCCGGGGACGGCGGGCAGGACGCCACCGCGGCCCGTATCCACCGCCTGCGCGCCCTGAAGGACCTGGGCGCCCAGGTCACCGTCCTGACCGGCGATGTGACCGACGCGGAGCAGATGGCGGCCCATGTCGCACGGCTGCGCAAGGACCACGGCGGCCTGCACGGCGTGATCCATGCGGCGGGGCTGCCCTCCAGCGGCATGATCGCCCGCAAGACCCGCCAGGACGTGGACGGGGTGCTGGCGGCCAAGACCCGCGGCACCCTCGTACTGGACCGGGTCTGCGGCGACGAGCTGGACTTCTTCCTGCTGTGCTCGTCCGTCACCGCGGTCCTGGGCGGGCCCGGCCAGAGCGACTACGCCGCGGCCAACGCCTTCCTGGACGCCTTCGCCGAGTGGAAGAGCCGGCGCGGCGCCACGCAGGTGACCGCCGTCAACTGGGGCACCTGGAACGGCGTGGGCATGGCCGCCGACGGCCTGGTCGCGCAGATCGGCGGCGGCGAGGGCGCCGGGGAGCCGACCGGCCACCCGCTGCTGCGCCTGCTGGAGACCGGCGCAGGCACCCGCACCTACAGCGCGACGTTCAGCACCGCGGACAGCTGGGTCGTCTCCGACCACCGGCTGATGGGCCACGGCCTGGTGCCGGGCACCGCCTATCTCGACCTGGTGCACGCGGCGCTGGCCGAGCAGGCCGCCGGGCGCGCGGTGCAGTTGCACGACGTGCTGTTCATGCAGCCGGTCATCGTCCCGGACGAGCAGCGGCGCACCGTGTTCCTGACGGTGGAGGAGGACGGCGACCAGCTGCGGTTCACGGTACGCAGCCGCGCCGAGGGCGGTGCTTCCTGGCGCGACCACGCCGTGGGCACCGCGACGTTCGCCGAGCGCGGCGCCGACACCGTCCGCGACCTGGACGAGGTGCTGGCGCGGTGCGAGGTCACCGAGGTCCTCGACGGCGCCGAGGAGATCAAGAAGCGGCTGCGGGTGGACGCCTTCGAGAAGGGCAGGGGCCCGCTGGAGTTCTGGTTCGGCCCGCGCTGGCAGCTGCTGGAGTCCGTCCACACCGGCGGCCGCCGGATGCTGGCCACCCTCGCGCTGGACGAGGAGTTCCGGGCCGACACCGAGGAGTTCCCGCTCCACCCGGCGCTGCTGGACATGGCCGGCGGTGTCTTCCGCATCCACGCCAAGCACCTGTACTACCTGCCGCTGACCTACCGCGCCCTGAAGGTCCACCACCCGCTGACACCGACGGTGCTGTGCGCGGTGGAGATGAAGGACTCCGGCGAGGGCGAGACGATGTCCTGCGACATCGAACTGCTCTCGCCCGAGGGCCTGTTGCTCGTCGAGATCACCGACTTCACCATCAAGCGCATCAACGACGTCGACGCCCTGCTGGAGCAGATCCGGCACGTCGTCGCCGAGGCGGAGAGCGCGGGCGAGCAGGGCGGCGCGGACGAGGAGGAAGGCGGCGTCCTGCGGACGCTGAGCGAGGGCATGAGCGAGCGCGAGGGCCGGCAGGCGTTCGCCCGCATACTGTCCGCGCCGGTCCTGCCGCACCAGCTCGTGGTGTCCGCCAAGGACTTCGGGGCACTGCGCGAACTGGCCGCGACCATCACGCCCGAGCTGCTGGCCCGGGAGGTCGAGCAGCTGGCGCCGGTGGCCGCCGCCCACCCGCGCCCCGACCTCGACACCCCCTACGTCGCGCCGGCCACGGAGGCCGAGCTCGGGGTCGCCGCGGTATGGCGGGAGGTCCTGGGCGTCGAGGAGGTCGGCGTCAACGACGACTTCTTCGCCCTCGGCGGGCACTCGCTGGCCGCGGTGCAGATCGGCACCCGCGTCCACAGCCGGTTCGGCGTGGAGCTGGACCTGCGGGACTTCTTCAACGACCCCACGGTGGCCCACACCGTCACCCTGCTGTCCGCCGGCGCGGGCCAGGGCGGCGAGGCCGACGTGATCCAGGCGCTCCGCCGCGAGGAGACCGAGGACGTCGACGACTCCCTGGAGGAGCTGGACCTGGCGAACCTCTCGGACGAGGAGATCGAGGCCCGACTCCAGCAACTGCTCGCCGAGGAGTCCTAGCGCCGAGCGGGACGCGGGGCCGTATCGGCATGCGGCTCCGCGTCCCGTGAGCGCGAGAAGCCACCGAGGGGCCCGCAGCCGAAGCAGCGCCCCAGCGAAGCACAGGCCACACCACACGAAGGACACAACACGCATGAGCACCACTGACCCGGCGGGACTGACCGCGGCCGAGAAGCGCGCGCTGCTGGCCGAGCGGCTGCGGGCCCGCAAGCAGCAGCAGCAAGAGCGCAAGAACACCTTCCCCGCGTCGTTCCAGCAGCAGCGCATGTGGTTCCTGGACCGGCTGACGCCGGGCAGCGCCGCGTACAACGTGCCCGGCGCGATCCGGGTGACCGGCCCGCTGGACGTCGCGCTGTGGCATCGCGCCGTCAACGAGATCGCGCGCCGCCACGAGGCGCTGCGCACCGTCTTCCGGGAGCTGGACGGCGAGCCCGTCCAGGTCGTCACCAAGGATCTGCGGCCGGAGTTCTCCGTCGTCGACTGCGCGCACCTGAGCGGCCCCGAGGGCGAGGCCGGCATCGAGGCGCTGGCCCGCGAGGAGTTCGCCCGCCCCTTCGACCTGCGCACCGGCCCGCTGATGCGGATGAAGTTCCTGCGGCTCTCCGCCGACGAGCACATCCTGCTGTTCTGCATCCACCACATCGCCGGCGACCTGTGGTCCACGTCGGTGTTCCTGGACGAGCTGGTGTCGCTGTACGGGGCGTGGGCCTCCGGCACCGAGGCCGAGCTGCCCGAACTGCCCATCCAGTACGCGGACTACGCGGCGTGGCTGCGCGAGCGGCTGGACTCCGGCGCGCTGACCGCCGACCTGGAGTACTGGAAGCGGTCCCTGGCCGGCGCGCCGGCGGCCCTGGAGCTGCCCTGCGACCGGCCACGCCCGGCGATGCAGTCCACCCGTGGCGCCTCGCTGCCCTTCAAGCTTCCCGTCGAGGTGATGGACGGGGTGCGGGCGCTGAGCCAGCGCGAGGGCGTCACCCCGTTCATGACGATGCTGGCCGCCTTCCAGGTGCTCTTGCACCGCTACAGCCGCGACGAGGACCTCGTCATCGGCGTACCGGTCGCCAACCGCGGCCGCAAAGAGGTCGAGCGGCTCATCGGCTACTTCGTCAACATGCTGGCGCTGCGTACGGACCTGTCCGGGGCGCCCTCGTTCCGCGAACTGCTGGGCCGGGTGCGGAAGGTGTGCCTGGACGGCTTCGCGCACCAGCAGGTGCCGTTCGAGCGGCTGGTGGAGGAGCTGCACCCGCAGCGGGACCTCTCGCGCACCCCCGTCTTCCAGGTCTCCTTCGTCTTCCAGAACATCGCCATGCCGGACTTCAAGGCGGCGGGCCTGCGCCTGGAGCCGATGGACATGGAGAGCTCCACCGCCCGCTTCGACCTCGAACTGCAGGTCTTCGACCGGCCGGAGGGCCTCAGCGGCTGGTTCGAGTACAACAGTGACCTGTTCGACCGGGCCACGATCGCGCATATGGCGGAGCACCTGAAGCTGCTGGTCCGCAATCTGCTCGCCGACCCGGACCGGCCCATCGGCCAGGTGCCGATGCTCGCCGCGGACGAGGAGAGCCACCAGCGCGAGGAGTGGAACGACACCCGCCGCGCCTGGGACGGCTGTGTCCTCGCCCACGAGCGGTTCGCCCGCCAGGCGGCCCGCACGCCGCAGGCGGAGGCGGTGCGCTGCGGTGACGAGGCGATCACCTACGCCGAACTGGACCGGCGCGCCAATCAGTTGGCCCGCCGGCTGGTGCGCCACGGCGTGGGCCAAGACACCCTGGTCGGCATCTGCATGGAGCGCTCCGTCGAGATGGTCGTGGCGCTGCTGGCGGTCCTCAAGGCCGGCGGCGCGTACGTCCCGCTGGACCCGGGCTTCCCCGCGGACCGCATCGCGTTCATGCTCCAGGACTCCCGGCTGCCCGTGCTGCTCACCCAGCGGCGGGCGTTCGAGGGGATCACCGCGCCGGACGGCGTGGCGGTGTGGTGCGTGGACGAGCTGCGCGAGGAGCTGGCCGCCGAGCCCACCGACGCCCCCGACGTGGCGGTGGACGCCGAGGACCTGGCGTACGTCATCTACACCTCGGGGTCGACGGGCCGCCCCAAGGGCGTGCAGATCCCGCACCGGGCGCTGGGCAACTTCCTGCTGACGATGGGCGAGCGGCCCGGCCTCTCGGCCGATGACGCGCTGCTGGCCGTCACCACGCTCTCCTTCGACATCTCCATGCTGGAGGTGCTGCTGCCGCTGGTCACCGGCGCCCGCACCATCCTCGCGAGCCGCGAGGTGGCGTCCGACGGCAGGCGGCTGGCCGACCTGCTGGCCTCCTGCGGCGCCACCGTCATGCAGGCCACACCGTCGACCTGGCGGATGCTGCTGGACGCGGGCTGGCAGGGCGAGCGGAACCTGCGGATCCTGGCGGGCGGCGAGGCGCTGCCGGGCGAGCTGGCGCAGCGCCTGCAGCCCAAGGGCGCCGAGCTGTGGAACATGTACGGGCCCACGGAGACCACCATCTGGTCGGCGGTGGCCCGGGTCGGCGAGGGCCCGGTGACGATCGGCGAGCCGATCGCCAACACCGAGCTGCACGTGCTGGACGACGAGCGGCGGCTGGTCCCGCTGGGCGTGCCCGGCGAGCTGTACATCGGCGGCGACGGTCTGGCCCGCGGCTACCTGGGCCGCCCGGAGCTGACAAAGGAGCGGTTCGTGCCGAGCCCGTTCGGCTCCGGCCCGGGCGAGCGCCTGTACCGCACCGGCGACCTGGTGCGGCGCCGCCACGACGGCGGCATCGAGTTCCTGGGCCGCCTGGACCACCAGGTCAAGCTGCGTGGCTTCCGTATCGAGCTCGGCGAGATCGAGGCCGAGCTGGCGCGCCTGGAGGAGGTGCGCGAGGCCGTGGCGCTGGTCCGCGAGGACGTCCCCGGCGTCCAGCAGCTCGTCGCGTACGTCGTGGCCGCCGAGGACGCCGAACGCCCGGATCCCGCCCGCCTGCGCGCCGCGCTCGGCGAGCGGCTGCCGGAGTACATGACCCCCGCGGTGTACGTCTTCCTGGACGCGATGCCGCTGACCCCGAACGCCAAGGTGGACCGCAAGGCGCTGCCGGCGCCGGACGGCAGCCACCGCATCGCCTCCCGCTATGTCGCGCCGCGCGACGCGGTGGAGACCACGCTGTGCGAGCTGTACCGCAAGGTGCTGGGCGTCACCGCGGACGTCGGCGTGGAGGACAGCTTCTTCGACCTGGGCGGGCACTCCCTGCTCGCCACCCGCCTGCTGTCCCAGGTGCGTACCGCGCTGGGCGCCGAACTGCAGGTCCGTACCCTCTTCGAGGCGCCGACGGTAGCGGGGCTGGCCCGGCATCTGCGGTCGGAGCAGCGCGACGCCCGCCCGGCGCTGGCACCGTTCCGGCGGCCCGAGGAGCTGCCGCTGTCGTTCGCGCAGCGCCGCCTGTGGTTCCTGCACCGCATGGAGGGCCCCTCGGCCACGTACAACATCCCCATCGCGCTGCGCCTGACCGGCCGGCTGGACGTCGGGGCGCTGCGTGCCGCGCTGGCCGACCTCGTGGCCCGGCACGAGCCGCTGCGCACGGTCTTCCCCGAGTCCGGCGGCGTGCCGCGCCAGCACGTCCTGGCGCCCGGGGACGCCCGCCCGGAGCTGACCGTGACGGCGGTCGAGGGCGAGGACGAACTGGCGGTGGAACTGGCCTCGGCGGCCCGCCGCACCTTCGAGCTGGCGGACGAACTTCCCCTGCACGCAAGCCTGCTCGCGCTGGGTGAGCGGGAGCACGTCCTGGCGCTGACGGTGCATCACATCGCCACCGACGGCTGGTCGCTGGTCCCGTTGGTCCGCGACCTGGCCACCGCCTACGGCGCCCGCTGCGCCGGCCAGGCCCCCGGCTGGACGCCGCTGCCGGCCCAGTACGCCGACTACACCCTGTGGCAGCGCGGGCTGCTCGGCGCGGAAGAGGACCCCGAAAGCCTGCTGTCGGCCCAGCTCGACTACTGGCGAAAGGCCCTGGACGGCCTGCCGGAGCGGATCGCGCTGCCCACCGACCGGCCGCACCCGGCCGAGGCCGCCCATGACGGCGAGACCGTCGCCTTCCAGTGGGACGCGGGGCTGCACGAGGCCGTCGCGCAGCTCGCGCGCGGCTGTGGCACCAGCATGTTCATGGTCGTCCAGGCGGCGCTGGCGGCGCTGTTCCACCGTCTGGGGGCGGGCGAGGACATCCCGATCGGCGCGGCCATCGCCGGGCGCACCGACCAGGCCACCGAGGACCTGATCGGACTGTTCGTCAACTCCCTGGTGCTGCGGGTGGACGTCTCCGGCCGTCCCACCTTCCGCGAGCTGCTCTCGCGCGTGCGCGAGCGCAGCCTGGACGCCTACGCGCACCAGGACGTGCCCTTCGACTTCCTGGTCGACGCCCTGCAGCCGACCCGGTCCATGGCGCACCACCCGCTGTTCCAGGTCATGGTCGCCTGGCAGAACACCCCCGACATCGACCTGGGCCTGCCGGGTCTGGACGCCGAGGTCGTGCCGACCTTCTCGGGCACCGCACGCATGGACCTGTCCCTGCTGCTCCAGGAGCGCCGCTCCCCCGGTGCGGGCCCCGGCGGCGCCGAGGCCCTGGGCGGCATCGACGGGTACCTCGAATACCGCACCGACCTCTTCGACGCGGACACCGTCCAGACCCTGCTGCGCCATCTGCGGCACGTCCTGACGGCGGTGACCGCCGACCCCGACCAGCCGGTCGGCGCCATCGACCTGCTCAGCCCCGCCGACCGCCACCGGATCCTGACCGAGTGGAACGACACCGCCCGCGAGGTGCCCCGGGGCACGCTGCCGGAGCTGTTCGAGGCCCAGGTGGCCCGCGCCCCGCACGCGAGCGCCGTGGCCGACGGCGAACGGGAGCTGACCTACGCCGAACTGGACGCGGCGGCCGGCCGGCTGGCCCGCCGTCTGCTGGACCTGGGCGTGGGCGCCGAGGGCGCGGTGGCCCTGCTGATGGAGCGCTCCGCCGACCTCGTCGTGGCGATCCTGGCCGTGGTCAAGGCCGGCGGTGTGTACGTACCGCTGGACCCCCGCTACCCGGACTCCCGCAAGAGCCTGATCATCGAGGAGACCGGCGCATCGGTCCTCCTGGTGGACGGCTCGGCGGACGCGCCGCCCGTACCGGACGGCGTGCGGGTGGTCACCGTGGACGCCGCGTCCACCGCCGGTGACGGGGACGGCACGGTGACGCGGGCGGCGGGCGACGCCGATCACCTCGCGTACGTGATGTACACCTCGGGCTCGACCGGCAAGCCCAAGGGCGTCCAGATCACCCAGCGCAACGTGATCAGCCTGGCCGCCGACCACCGCTGGCGCGGCGGCAGCCACGACCGTGTCCTGATGCACTCCCCCACCGCTTTCGACGCCTCCACCTTCGAGCTGTGGGTGCCGCTGCTCAACGGCGGCCAGGTGGTCGTGGCGCCGGCCGGGCACCTCGATCCGGACCTGCTGGCGCAGACGGTCGCCGAGCGCCGGGTCACCTCGGCGTTCTTCACCACCGCCCTGTTCAACCTGCTCGTCGAGCGCGCCCCGAAAGCGCTGTCCGGCCTGAAGGAGATCTGGACCGGCGGCGAGGCCGCCAACCCCGCCTCCTTCACCCAGGCGCGGGCCAACTGGCCCGACACCGGGATCTTCCACGTGTACGGCCCGACCGAGACCACGACGTTCGTCGTGTGCGACCCCGTCCACGAGGTGGCCGACGGCGCCGTGCCGCTGGGCCGCCCCATGGACAACACCCGCGCCTACGTCCTGGACGACACGCTGCGGCCCGTCCCCGTCGGTGTGCCCGGCGAGCTGTACATCGCCGGCGACGGCCTGGCCCGCGGCTACCTGGCGCGCCCCGAACTGACCGCGGAGCGGTTTGTGCACGGTGCGCACCCGCCCGAGCGGATGTACCGCACCGGTGACCTGGTGCGCTGGCGCACGGACGGCCGTCTGGAGTACCTGGGCCGCACCGACGACCAGGTCAAGATCCGCGGCTTCCGCATCGAACTCGGCGAGATCGAGAGCCTGTTGGGGTCCCACCCCGATGTCGCACAGGTCGTGGTGACCGTCCACGAAGGCCGCGGCGGCAAGGACCTGGTCGCCTATGCCGTCCCGGCCGAGGGCACCACCCTGGACCCGCTCACCGTCAAGGAGTTCGTCGCCGAGCGGCTGCCGGCGTACATGGTCCCGGCGGCGGTGATGGTGCTGGACGCGCTGCCGCTGACCGCGAACGAGAAGGTGGACCGGCGGGCCCTGCCCGCCCCGGACTTCGCCGCGGCCCCCGCGTCGCGCGCCCCGCGCACTCCGGTCGAGAGGACCCTGTGCGAGGTGTTCGCCAACGTGCTGGGCATCCCCGAAGTGGGCGCGGAGGACGGCTTCTTCGACCGCGGCGGCGACAGCATCCAGGCGACCCAGTTGGTCGCCCAGGCCCGCGCCGCCGGGCTGGTGATCACCGTGCGGGACATCTTCGCGCACCAGACGGCCGCCGGACTGGCCGCCGTCGCGGGGCGGGTGGACGGCGCCGGCGCCCCGGCCGTCGCGGACGTGGGCACCGGCGAGATCGCCGCGCTCCCGGTCGTGGAGCGCCAGCGTCTGCTGAGTGACCGCATCGACGGGTTCAACATGGCCACCGTCCTCGGCCTGCCCGACGGCGCCGACCTGGAGCGGCTGACCGCGACCCTGCAGGCCGTGCTCGACCACCACGACGTGCTGCGCTCCCGCCTGCTCGTCCGGGAGGACGGCGGCTGGGCGCTGGAGGCCCGCGAGCCGGGTGCCGTACCGGCCGCGGACTGCCTGCGGCGGGTGGACGTCTCCCAGCTGTCCGAGGCGGACGAACGGGCAGTGGTGGCCCGGGAGTCGGCCGCCGCGAAGGCCGGACTGTGCCCGGCCGACGGCGCGATGCTGCGGGCCGTGTGGTTCGACGGCGGCGAGCGGCACGGCAGCCGGCTGCTGCTCCTGATACACCACCTCGTCGTCGACGGCGTCTCCTGGCGCGTCCTGCTGCCGGACCTCGCGGCCGCCTGGGACGCGGTCGCCGCCGGGCAGCCGGTGGCGCTCACCCCGGTCGGCACCTCGCTGCGCCGCTGGGCCTCCCTCCTGGCCGACGAGGCCGCCGCGGACCGTCGTCTCGCCGAACTTCCGTATTGGCAGGACGTACTGGCGGACGCCCCGCCGCTGGTGTCCGGGGAGCTGGACGCCACGCGGGACGTGGTGGGCGGCGCCGGCAAGCTGGCCCTGACCCTCCCGGTCGAAGACGCCAGGGCGCTGCTGGAGCAGGTCCCGGCCGCCTTCCGCGCCCGCATCCAGGACGTGCTGCTGGCCGCCTTCGGACTGGCGCTGACCCAGTGGCAGCGCCGCCGCGGCGGGCAGGACGGCCCGGTGGTCGTGGACGTCGAGAGCCACGGACGGCACGAGGACCTCGCCGACGGCATGGACCTGTCGCGCACCGTGGGCTGGTTCACCAGCGTCCACCCCGTCCGCCTGGACACGGGCGCGCTCCCGTGGGAGCAGGTGGCCGCGGCAGGCACCGAACTGGCCTCGTCCGTCGGCCGGATCACCGCGCAGCTGCGCGCGGTCCCCGGCCACGGCCTGGGCTACGGGCTGTTGCGCTACCTCAACCAGCAGACCGCCGCGGAGCTCGCCGCGCTGCCCTCCCCCCAGGTCGTCTTCAACTACCTGGGCCGGATCGCCACCTCCGAGGAGCACACCCCGTGGGCCCCGACGCGGGCCGAGTCCACCGTGGACGTCAGCGGCGGCGACGCGGACCTGCCGCTGCTGTACCCGCTGGAGGTCAACGCGGTCACCAACGACGGCCCCGACGGGCCCGAGCTGGTGGCGCACTGGACCTGGGCGGACTCCCTGCTGGAGGAGGACGCGGTCCGCGAGCTGGCCGAGGCCTGGTTCGCCGCGCTCAGGGCGATCACCGCCTGCGCGGCCGACCCGGACGTGCCGCTGGCGGAGCTGGTCGCGGCCGCCGCGCCGGTGACCGACGCCGCCGAGGACGGCCGGGGCGGCAGGCGCTACGCCACCGCGACCGAGGCCGTCCTCCACTCGCCCATTCCCCGGGCGGACCACGGCCAGGGCGCGCCGCTGTCCTTCGGCCAGCTCGAGTTCCTGCTCCAGCCGGTCGGCCCCAACAACGCGCACCACAACGTGATGTCGGCGTGGTCGCTCAAGGGCCGCCTGGACGAGGCCGCGCTGCGCGCCTGCCTGGACGACCTGCTGCAGCGGCACGACATCCTGCGCACCCGCTATCTGAACACCGGCTCCTCCTCCGTCCAGTTCGCCGAGCCGCTGGAGACCTGGCCGGTGGAGAACGTCGACCTGAGCGGGCTGGACGCCGCCGCCCGCAAGGACAGGCTGCGGGACCTGGTGGAGGCCGAGACCAACCGGTCCTTCCGCATCGAGGACGGCGATCTCGTACGGGCCGTGCTGGTGGCGATGGACACCGACGAGCACGTTCTGGTCCTCGACCTGCACCACATCCTCGTCGACCACTGGGGCCACCAGGTCCTCATCGGCGAGCTGAACCAGCTCTACAGGGCGCGGGTGCGCGGCGAGCGGCCCGCGCTGCCGCCGGTGGAGGTGCAGCACCTGGACTACGCGGCCTGGGAGCACGGCCTGCTGGCGGACGGCACGCTGGACGAGCACGTCGACTACTGGCGCCGTGAGCTGGCCGGCACCCCGCGCAAGCTGGACTTCCGCGCCCCGGAGCACCAGAAGGCACCCGCGCCCGAGGGGTTCACCGAGGGTTTCGTGGTCGACGAGGCCACGACCAGGGCCCTCAAGGAGACCGCCCAGCGCGAGGGCGTGACGGTGTTCATGGTGCTGATGGCGGCGTACCAGCTGTTCCTGTCGGCGTACTCCGGCAGTGACGACATCGCCCTCAGCCACCCACTGTCCGGCCGCGAGCGGCCCGAGACACAGCGGATGATCGGCCCGTTCGTCACCATCCTCGCCGCCCGCTCCCGCATGAAGGACAACCCGTCCTTCCGCGAGCTGGTCGGCCGGGTCTACGAGGCGGAGCTGGACGCCTACGCGCACCAGAACGTGCCGCTGCGCTCCCTGATCGTGGACGGCGTGATCGGGGACAACCAGCTGCCGCTGCGCATCCTGTTCAACGTCCTGGGCGTGCCGGGCGTCTCCCTCGACCTGGACGGCATGGAGGTGGCCCCGGCACAGACCGGCATCGGCGACGACGGCGTGCTCTCCGAGCTCATCACCGTCATGCGGCCGCACAACCTCGACCTGTACCTGATGATGCGCGAGCACGAGGGGCAGATGCGCGGTATGTGGCTGTACCAGCCGGAATACGTCCAGCCCGAGGTGATGGGCGTACTGGTGCGCCAGTGGCCGGCCGCCATCGACCTCGTCCTGGCCCACCCGGACTGGAGCGTGGCGCAGCTGCGCGAGGAGCTGCTGGCCACCGAGCTGACGCCCGACAGCTGAGCGGTCGGCCCCGCGCCCGCGAGCGGGCGCGGGGCTGTGTCGCGTGCGGCCGCGCCGTGTGAGCGCGCCCGGCCGCACGCGGCCGCACCGGCCGACCCGCACGACCGAAGGAGACCCGTCGTGTCCCCCGTGGACCGTCCCTGGCTGATCAGCCAGCAACCCAGCCCCTACGCCGAGTTCCGGCTCTTCTGCTTCCCGTACGCGGGCGGCAGCGCCTCTGCCTACCACCAGTGGCCCGGCCTCGCCCCGTCCGCGGTGCAGGTGTGCGCCGTGGAGTTGCCCGGCCGCGGCATCCGCCTGGAGGAGGCGGCCTGCCACAGCTTCGGCCCGCTCATCCGCGATCTGGCGGACCGCATCGAGCCGCTCCTGAAGGGCCCGTTCGCGTTCTTCGGGCACAGCATGGGCGGACTCGTCGCATACGAGCTGACCCGGGCGCTGCGTGAGCGCGGTGCCCCGCAGCCGCGGCACCTGTTCGTCTCGGCCTCGGCCACTCCCGGCTCGCCTCCGCGCCGCCGCTCCCTGCACGGCGCCAGCGACGCCGAAGTGGTCGAGGAGCTCGTCGACTTGGGCGGCACCCCGCAGTGGGTCCTCAGCGACCAGGAGCTGATGGCCCTCGCCGTACCGACCCTGCGCGCCGACTACGCGGCCCTGGGGTCGTACGACCACCGGCCCGGCGCCCCGCTGGAGGTGCCGATCACGGTGTTCGGGGGCCGCGCGGACACCGTCGTACCGCCCGCGGACCTGCACGGCTGGCAGCGGCTCAGCACCGCCGGGTCACGGCTGCGGCTCTACCCCGGCGACCACTTCTTCCTCAACGACGCCGCCGAGCACATCCTGGCCACCGTCGCGGAGACCGTCGGTTCCGCGCACGCACCGGACGGCCTGGCCGGATCCTTCGGCTGAGCACGCCCTCACGACCGTGAGCCGCGCCCGGCCGCGCCCACCCCAACGCCCCACACAGGATCGAGGACCGAGAACGATGAGCAACACGCCCCACCCGGTGGCCCTGATCACCGGCGGCACCCGAGGCATCGGCCGCGCCACGGCCCTGCGCCTCGCCGAGGACGGCTACGACGTCGCCCTGTGCTACTCCTCCGACGGCGCGGCCGCCCGGGAGCTGGAGAAGCAGATCAACGAACTGGGCCGCAAGGCCTACGTACGGCGGGCGGACGTCTCCGACCCCGGCGCGGTGGAGTCGCTGGTCGCCGGCGCCGAGGACGCCCTCGGCCCGATCACCGCACTGGTCGCCAACGCGGCCATCCTCCGGGACACCCCGCTGGCGCTGATGGAGGACGACGACTGGCACGCGGTGCTGCGCGTCAACCTCGACGGCGTCTACAACGTGTGCCGCGCGGTCATCGAGGACATGTCGCGGCGGGGGCACGGCGCGATCGTCACGCTCTCCTCGCTCGCCGGACTCATCGGCCACGCCGGGCAGACCAACTACGCCGCCTCCAAGGCCGGGATCATCGGCTTCACCCAGTCCCTGGCCCAGGAGGTCGGCCGGTACGGCATCCGCGCCAACGTGGTGTCCCCCGGCTACATCGCCACCGATCTCGTCCTGGACCTGGGCGAGGAGGCCGTGGACCAGGCGGCACGGCAGACGGCGTTGCGGCGCCTGGGCGAGCCCGAGGAGGTGGCCGACCTGGTGTCGTTCCTGCTGTCGGACCGGGCCTCGTACCTCACCGGCGGCGTCTTCCCGGTCGACGGCGGCTTCAACGGCCTCAATTGACGGCCGCGCCCCGGCTTGGGGCAACAGGCCACTTACGCCGTCCTCGTCAACGACGAGGGCGGCGTTCCTGTGTCCCGTACGCCCTTGAGGCAGGGGGCAGTTGGGGTTCCCCCTAGGGACCGGGCGCGGTAATTCAGGGAAGGCCTCAGGGTATTCCCGGATTCCTTCACCTTCGGGAGAAGGAAGGGTGGTCAGTGCGCCGGAAAGGGCATTTACCAAGGAGGAGTTGTGGCCACAGCCACCGCACACCGCACCCTGTCGTCCCCCCAGCGGCAGGCGGTCGTCACCATGTACGTCGGATTGGCGCTCTCCGTGATCGCCACCGTCATCGTCCCCCTCCTCGTGGCACTCGCCACGAGCAGTTACACGGACTACATCAAGACGGCGTATCCCACATACGATGCCGACAAGGTGAGCAACTACCAGCAGATGATGCTGATGTATCTCGTCGCCAATGGCGTGATCGGCGCCGTCACATGGCTGTGGGTGCTGCGGAGGACCAAGAAGCAGAAGGCGGCGACGTTCACCGTCGCCAGCATCGTCTTCGTCCTGGCGCTGAGCCTGGCGTTATTCAACTACCTCGTCAAGGACAGCACCGGCTACGCGGCGCTGTCTCCCCTGCTGGGCATCGCCAACCTCGTTCCCTGCGTGGCCGGGCTGGCGGCGATCGTCATGCTGTGGCGCGGCCGCGCCGCCGACCGGAGCTGACGCCCCGCCTCCCGGCCGGCTCCGGCCGGCCGGACAGACCGCCGTCCCACCCGTGTGTGTCCCCCGTCGCACACGAGTGGGACGGCTCTCTTGCACGAGCGAGACGGCTCTTTTCGCAGCACACCGACGCCGACGCGGACTGCCGACTACTCGGGGGCGATGGAGCAGCCATGGAGTGGCGATGGAGCGGCGGAGCCCCGGCCGGCCGCACGTTCAGGCAATCCGCCGTAACGCCACCTGCGTGGCGAACTCCTCCCATGCCCTGGCGCATTCGGTCGCCGCCGCCAGGACCATGTCCGCACGGTGCGCCGGGATCGCCTCCGCGATCCGCCCCCACCGCTGCGCGCCGACCAGCTGCATCTCCAGCATCCGCAGCAGCAGGCGCCCCATCTCGGTGTGCCGCATCGAGGGGTCCTTGCAGAGGTTTCTGAAGAGGGCATCCAGTTCCGCCTGGGGCACCTCCTGCCCTAACCCGTCCTCGGGCGCCGTCGGGGAGTCCTCGGCCGGCCTGCGGCGCCGCTCCCGCTCGATGATCCGTCCACCTCCGCGCCCCTCGGCCCGGCCCTCCACCGACTGCTCGGGCCGCACCTGCGCATGAGTCTGCGCCCGCGCCCGGCACTTCGCCGCTGTCCGGCGCGAAGCCGGCACCGGGTCCTCACCCCGCAGCAGCCGCTCCCGCACATCGCGTACGGTCCCCGGCGAGATCCCGGCCTTCTCCGCGATCTCCCGCAGCGGCGCGTCAGGGGAGGCAACGATCAGCCGGCCCGCCATCCTGCGCCCCTCCTCCGTGCTGAGCGGTCGGACCTTGCCGTCCCGGCCGATGCGGGCGGCGGGCCCAGCCGTACCGCCCACGCCCTCACGGCGGCGCAGCGCTCCCACGGTCGTGGCCGACAGCCCCGTGACCGAGGCGATGGCGCGGTCGGACCACTGGGCGTGGGAGACGATGATGCGGGCGGCCGCGGCCGTGCGTTCGGCCAGGGTGAGCGGCAGCCCGTGCCCGATGTTCGACTCCACGGCCAGGACGAAGGCGTCGTCCTCGGCCCCGTCGAAGAACCGGACCTCGATCTCGGACTGGCCGCGCAGCTCGGCCACCCGCAGCCGGTGCATCCCGTCGATCACCCGCATCGTCGAACGGTGCACCACGATCGGCGGGAAGTGCTTGTCCGACGCGGCGAGCGCGCGGGTGTGTTCCATGCTCTCGCCCGACAACCGCGGGGAGTCGGCAGGCAGCAGCAACGCTATCGGCACCATGGTGACCGCGGCAGGTTCCGGATGTTCAGCCGGTCCTGGGTAGTGCAGGCTCACTTCCGTGGCGGCCCGGGCGTGCAGCGGCTCAGTGTTCATAGCGGTCATAGCCAGATTCCCCCGTATCTGGTGGAGTCGACTTCTTCGGACACGGACAGGCACCGCTTGTGGCGATGGCCCGCGCCGCGTGGATCTTCCCTGGTGCGTTCCTCTCCGGCATCTCGCCCCCTGCCGGCGGGGGTACGGCGTCATGCGATACGGATCACCACAGGCACCCTGACCGCCCCGGCAACAGCCGCTCCCGGCGGGCCTGCCGGCATCCGACGCGAGCCAACGCTTCGGCGGCTACGGAGACCGAGGCTTCGCACGTGTGCACCGCCTCGTCCGGCCCCCCACGAGCCACCTCGACCATCCGGCATCGACGGACCACAGCCATCTCAACTCCTGTCGCACATCCGTACGCTCAAGATTACAAACCCACCATGCGGTTTTCAACGGAATCCAGCCGTAACTGGAACGTCTCACTTCTTGGTCATCACTCCACGAAAACCCCCCAAACCCCCTCCCCATAACCTCAGTTACGGACATATGCACCACGCTCACCCCAACTACCCAATCCATGATTCTCGGGACGAAAAAACCAGACGCTTGGTCTGTTTAGCGGTGAATGATGCACACTGCATCGTTCACGGCACCCAGAAGCCGCACGACGTCTTTTTATACGCGGCAACTATTGCCGTTGCGACCGGCGTGCGCGAGGATCATGCATATGCCGGGCGCACCAGCAGATGTCAGCCGAGCCCGAAGATCTGACGTGCCGTCAACGACCCCTGCCCGACCACCGCACAGCGAGACGGGGCGGGCGCCAGGTGCGAGCCCCGGATCGCACGACACGGTTTCGGCGAGGAACTGGCCGCACCGCACGCCCGGGACAGATACGGCGACGGACACACTCCGTGACAAGACGATGCGGCCGGACCGTACGGCCCGGCCGCGCGCAACCAAGACCTGGCCCACGCCAGGACTCAACCGATGTCGGGACTCAACCGATATCGGGACTCAACCGATGTCGGGCTCGGACCGTACCTCGATCCGGTCCCCCGTCCGCTCCATCTCCAGGACGACGAGCTCATTGCGCCCCCGCCGCCACAGATGGCTCGGCGCGTACAGGGTGACCTGCGGGCCCAGCGACCAGTACCGCCCGAGCGCGAACCCGTTGAGCCAGACCATGCCCTTGTCCCAGCCCGGAAAGGCGAGGAAACCGTCCGCGGGGGTGTCGACCTGGACCCGGGCCCGGTGGAACGCGGGGCCGGTCGCCGCGCCTCCGCTGCCGAATTTCAGAGCCGAGAGATCGTCGAGCGGCAGCCGGCGGATCTCCCAGCCCCTCAGCTCCTCATCGTCGAGAAGGACCTTCCCGCTGATTCCCTTGGGGTCATTGAGCCCCTGCCCGAAGTTGACCCGCCCCGTGGGATCGACCAGGAGGTCGAGGGTGCCGGACGCACCGGTCACGGTGAAGTCGACGGTGTGGCCCGGCTGGTTGCGGTCGAAGGTGCCGATGCGCTCGCCGTCGCCGAACACCAGCGCACGGTCGCCCAGTCCCGTGACCCGCAGCCCCTTGGTCCCCCGCGGCCCGCGCACCCGGGTGCGGTAGTGGATCAGCCCGTACGACTGCCCCAGCGCCTCCATATGGACGGGAACGGTACGCCGTACGGGAGTGCTCAGTACGTCGAGCACATCCATCAGCGGCACCGACCCGCGGACGGCGACGCTCTGGGCCGGCATCCGGCGCGGTGTGGCCGGCAGGGGCGTGCTGGGCAGTGGGGCGTACTTGGCCAGCACGTCACGCACCTTGTGGAACTTCTCGGTGAGTTCGCCGGATTCGCTGATCGGGGAGTCGTAGTCGTAGCTGGTGACGGTGGGCTGATAGGCGCCGCTGCCGCTCAGGTTGGCACCCGCGGACCAGCCGAAGTTCGTTCCGCCCACCGCCATATAGAAGTTGATCGACGCTCCCGCTTCGAGGATCTTCCGCACGTCGGCGGCGGTCCGCGCCGGGTCGGTGGTGTGGTGGTGCTCTCCCCAGTGGTCGAACCAGCCGTCCCAGAACTCCGTGCAGAACAAGGGCTTGTCCGGCTGGAACTTACGCAGTTCGGCGAAGGGTCCGGTGGGGTCCCCGGCGAAGTTGACGGTGGAGAGGAGGTCGGGAAGGCTGCCGTCCCTGAGCGCTTCCTGAGTGGGCCCGTTGGAGCAGAAGAGCAGGCTGTCCACGCCCTGCGCCCGCATGGTGTCCCGCAGATGTTCCAGGTGCGCATGGTCGTCGCCGTAGCTGCCGTACTCGTTCTCGACCTGCATGGCGATGATGGGCCCGCCGCGCGTAGCCTGCAGATCGACGAGCCGGGGCAGCAGTTCGGCGAACCAGGCGTCGACCGCCCGCTCGTAGGCCGGGTCGGAGCGGCGCAGCGGCGCGTCCTTGTCCTTGAGGAGCCAGGCCGGCAGGCCGCCGAAGTCCCATTCCGCGCAGATGTACGGCCCCGGTCTCACGATCACCTTCAGCCCGGCCTCGCCCGCGATCCGCACGAAGGCGGCCACATCGCGCCACCCGGTGAAGTCGGCCGGCTCCTCATGCGGTTGGTGGAAGTTCCAGGCGACGTAGGTCTCCACCGTGTTCAGGCCCATGGCCCGCATGCGCAGCAACCGGTCGCGCCAGTCCTTGGGATGCGTCCGGAAGTAGTGGAAGGCACCCGAGAGGATCCGGAACGGCTCGCCGTCCAGCAGGAATTCCTTCCCGCGGATGGTCAGCCCCCGCGGACTCTCGGCCTGGGCGAGGGTCGTACGGCCGCCGCCCAGGGCGACGCCCGCGGACGCGACCCCCACCATGGCCGTGCTCAGAAACCTGCGTCGGCTGAACTGCGTCATGTCTGCTCTCCTCGACTCGACTGACCGTCACCCAGGGCTCGAACATGTTCGGTGGTGCGCGTTTCTGTGCATTGAGAGTGTTCTGTAGAACAGAAACGAGCACAAGGGTTCGTGACTGAACACGGTGGACAGGTCAGGGCGATCCGCACGACGCGAGGCACGCCCGGCCGCGTGATATAAGTACCGAGATCGTCGGTCTGGACGATCCCCGGGAGCGATCCACCGCACGCAACGGCGTGACCAACGGTCGCCATGACTTCGGTCAACTTCCCCGCAGGCCATGACAGTTCCGCCGGCCGTTGCCTCTTCTCCGCCCCGTTCCGGTACCGGCACCGGCACCGGCACCGGCACACGGCCCTGCACGAAGCCTCCCCTTCCGGACACCTCTCTCCGGACACCTCTCTCCGGCCATCTCATTACGGCCATCTCTTTCCGGACGCCCCTTTACGGGAATCCGGATGGCTGTCATGACTTTGGCGCGGCTGCAAGGCGCAGTGTGCGCACGCCGAATGACGAATGACGAATGACGAACGACGAATGACAGCGCAGTACCAGAACGGGACCACACACACCCTTGGAGGACAGCACCTTGAAACACCCCGCGCACCCCACCAGCGCTACGCGTTCCCCGAACTCCGCTGGATTTCCACGGCAATTCGCCCGCACTCGCCGCTTCTCCCTCGGTGTCCCCCGGCATTTCATGGTCTCCCCCGACGGCCGCCGCGTCCTGTTCGTCCGTACGGGCTCCGGCACCGATCCCGTGGGCCGGCTGTGGCAGTACGAGGACGGCACGGAACGGCTGTTGGCCGACCCGCGGCTCCTGATAGGAGCTCCCGCCGCGGCGGTGCCCGAAGAGGAACGTCTGCGCAGGGAGCGGGCCCGGGAGCGGTCGACGGGCGTGGTGTCGTACGCGGCCGATGACGCCGCCCGGCTCGTGGCGTTCGCGCTGTCCGGTGCGCTGTGGGCAGTACGTACGGATGGCGGCGCGCCGTTCACGGTGCCGACGGCCGGTCCGGTGGTCGACCCCCGGCCCTCCCCCGACGGCCGGCACATCGCGTATGTGAGCCGCCGCTCCCTGCACGTCGCCGACGTGTCCGGAGGCGACCGACAACTGGCCCGGCCGGAGGGGCCGGAGATCTCCTACGGGCTGGCCGAGTATGTGGCGGCCGAGTCCATGAGCCGGCTGCGCGGCTACTGGTGGGCGCCGGACAGCCGCCACCTCCTGGTGGCCAGGGTCGACACCGGCCGTGTGGCTCGGCGCTACCTCGGCGATCCCGCCGATCCGTCGAAGCCGCCGCAGGTGATTGCGTATCCCTCGGCCGGCACCCCCAATGCGGACGTCACCGTGCAGCTGCTCTCCCTGGAGGGCGGGCGGGTGGACGTGACCTGGGACCGCACGGCGTACGAGTACCTCGTCGACGCGGGCTGGGACGCGCAGGGCCCGTTCATGGCCGTTCAGAGCCGCGATCAGCGCACCCTGCGTACGCTCGCGGTCGATCCGGTGACCGGGGCCACCGAAGTGCGGCACGAGCGGACCAATGCCGCATGGGTGGAGCTGGTGCCCGGCACCCCTGCCCGTACCGCCTCCGGCGCGCTGGTGCTGCCCGAGGACGACGGCGGCACCCGCTATCTGACGGTCGGCGGCCGACGGGTGACTCCGGACGGGCTGCAGCTGCGTGCCGTCCTGGGGGTGGAGGGCGAACAGGTGCTGTTCACCGCGAGCGAGGACCCGTTGGAGACCCATGTGTGGCGGTACGGTCCCGGCCTCGGTACCCGGCGGCTGAGCCGGGGGCCGGGCAGGTACTCGGGCGTGGCGCGGGGCGGCACGGTCGTCCTGGAGGGGGTGACACCGCACGGCACCGAAGTGAGCGTGGCGCGGGAGCCGGAGGCGGAGTCGGAGTCGGTGTCTGGGGCAGGGGCAGGGGCGGGCGATGGCGCATCGTACGGGGTCATCGCCTCGCTCGCCGAGGAGCCGGCGGTCGCCCCGTCGCCGATCCATCTCACGCTCGGCGAACGGCAGTTGCGCGGCGCGCTGTTCCTGCCGTCGTGGCACCGGGAGGGCGCGGGCAGGCTGCCGGTGCTGCTCGACCCGTACGGCGGGCCCGCCATGCAGCTGGTGGGGCGGGCCCGTGGATGGTTCACCTGTGTGTCGCAGTGGTTCGCCGAGCAGGGTTTCGCGGTGCTGGTGGTGGACGGGCGCGGGACGCCGGGACGGGGTCCGGCCTGGGAGAAGGCCGTGCACGGCGACCAGCTCACGCCGGCGCTGGAGGACCAGGTGGACGCTCTTCAGGCGGCCGGGGCGCGCTTCGGTGACCTGGACCTGGGGCGGGTGGCGATCCGCGGCTGGTCGTTCGGCGGGTTCCTGGCGGCGGCCGCGGTATTGCACCGCCCGGATGTCTTCCATGCGGCGGTCGCCGGCGCCCCGCCGACCGATCAGCGGCTGTACGACACCCACTGGAAGGAACGGTTCCTGGGCCACCCACAGGAGCAGCCGGAGAACTACGCACGCTCCTCACTGACCGGACAGGGCCATCTGCTGAGCCGTCCGCTGCTGCTCGTCCACGGACTCGCGGACGACAACGTGGCGGCCGCGCACACCCTGCGCTTCTCGGCGGAGCTGCTCGCGGCGGGCAAGCCGCACAGCGTGCTGCCGCTGCCCGGCGCCACCCACGCACCGGCCGACGACACGGTCAACGAGCAGCTGCTCCACTTCCAGCGGGACTTCCTGCTGGACGCCTTGCGGGGACGCACCGAGGAGTCCGCGTACGACGGGGAGCGCCCACGGAACTGACCCTCCCGGCGTACGCCGTTGAACGCTCCCGGCCGCCCCTGCGTATGGACCCTGTGCAACTCCATGGAGCACATCGCGCACCGAAGGCACCACCAGGAACCGGAGGCACACCATGGCTGGACAGGAAGCGGCGCAGCGGACGGAGACCGAAGCGGGACCGGTCACGGAGGGAGGCGCGGCGCCGGTCACGGGTCCGGCGCCGACGGGGCGCGGGGCGGCCCGGCGGGCCGTTGTCGCGGGGCTCGGCGCCGCCGGACTGACGGCGGCGCTCGCGGCCTGCGGCGGCATGTCGGGCGCGGGGACCGCCGCCCCGCAGGACCCGGGCGGCTCCGGTGGGGCCGGGAGCGACGGCGGTTCCGGTGGCGGCGAGGGCAAGGGGGGATCCGCCGGCGGAGGCAGCGCCCTCGGCGAGACCTCGGAGATCCCCAAGGGCGGCGGCAAGATCTTCAAGGCCGAGAAGGTCGTCGTCACCCAGCCGCAGGACGGCGAGATCAAGGCGTTCTCCGCGGTCTGCACCCACGCGGGCTGCGTCGTCGGCGAGATCTCCGGCGGCACCATCAACTGCCCCTGCCACGGCAGCAAGTTCGACATCACCGATGGCAGCGTGAAGGAAGGTCCCGCCACCAGGCCGTTGGCCCCCGCCAAGGTGAACGTCAAGGGGGGACGGATCTCCCTCGCCTGACGGCGTCGCGGCGGCGGCCGGGCCAGACCATTCCCAAGATCCGCAACACCGTGCCAGTCCGTGCCAGACCGTGCCAGATCGTGAAACACGAGCTCGGCGCCCCTGCTTGCGTCTCCCCTAAGGGGAGACCTCAGGGTAGGGGCATGAACGACGACGGCACGCTCTACTCGATCGGTGATCTGGCCCGGCGGACCGGTCTGACGGTCAAGGCCATTCGGTTCTACTCCGACTCCGGGATCGTGCCGCCGACCGAGCGCAGCCCGGCCGGCCACCGCCGCTACGGCATCGCCGCCGTCACACGCCTGGACCTTGTACGCACCCTGCGCGACCTGGGCCTTGACCTCCCCACGATCAGAAAGGTCGTGGACCGGGAGCACTCGCTGCCCCAGGTCGCCGCGGCACACGCCGAGGCCCTGGACGTACAGATCCGCGCCCTGCGCCTACGGCGCGCGGTGCTGACTGCGGTGGCCCGGCGCGGCTTGGACCCCGAGGAGTTGGACCTCATGCACAAGCTGGCCAAGCTCTCCGAGGACGAACGGCAGCGTCTGATCGACGACTTCCTCGGCACCGTCTTCGACGGCCTGCACGGCCACCCCGCATTCACGGCGGCCATCCGCTCGATGACGCCCCAACTGCCCGACGACCCCGAGGCGGAGCAGGTCACGGCGTGGGTGGAGCTGGCCGAACTGTTCCAGGACCCGGACTTCCGCTCCGCCCTGCACGGGATGGCCAAGGACCTGGCGACCGACCTGGCCCCGGACGACCGCACGGGACTGCCTCGCAACCTCGTCGAGGCCGTCCGCGCCCAGGTCCAGCCGGCGCTGGCAGCCGGCATCGATCCGGCCTCGCCCCAGGCCGATCCCCTCGTCGCGGCGCTCACCGCGCACTACGCGCACATCCTCGGCCACCCCGACGACACCGAGCTCCGCCGCCGCCTGCTGGCCCGTCTGGAAGGCATGACCGACCCTCGCAGAGACCGGTACTTCGAGCTGCTCGCCGTCATCAACGGCTGGCCGGCCCCGGAGAGCCCGGCGCCGGCCCTCACCTGGACCGCGCGGGCCGTGCGCGCCCGGACACGGCCGTAGGGGAAGCGCTCCGTTCTCCGCCCCGGGGAGGGGAGAAAGCGGTCGGCCGTGTCCGGCCCGTTCGGTCAGGAGCCGTCCGGCCGTCCCTCTGCGGGCTCCGCCGGGGCGTAGTCCGCGAGGGCGGGGGCGAGCAGGTCGAACGCCCGTGGGGCCTCCTTGACGAGGACCTCGGCGATCTCGGGGTTGGTGCGGCCCGCCAGCGTCAGGTCCTGGATGCGGCGGAACAGGACACGGTGTACGCCGCCCAGCAGGGCCGCGGCCGTGCTGGGCGTGATGTCGTCGCCCGGTACGCCGGTCGCCTCGGCGAGGGCCGCGGCCAGCGCCTCCTCGCGCTGGTCGTGCAGGCCGCGCAGGCAGGCCGAGAGGGTGGGGCTCTCGGTGATCATGCGGGTGAACTCCGGTCCGGCGAAGCCGGCGACGGGGTCCTGCGCGGCGACGGCCGCCAGGAAGGCGCGGCGCAGCGCCCCGAAGGCGCTCTCGCCCGGTTCGCGGGTGGCGAGGGCGCCCGCCAGGCTGGCGACGAACTCTTCCTGGTGGTCGAAGGCCAGGTCTTCCTTGCGCGGGAAGTAGTTGGTCACGGTCTTCTTGGCGACGCGGGCGGCGTCGGCGATCTCGGCGATCGTCGTGCGCTCGAAGCCCTGCTCGATGAAGAGCCTGGTCGCCTGATCGGAGATCAGCTGCCGCGTCTCGCGCTTCTTGGTCTCGCGGAGGCCCAGCGCCGGCACGTCCGGGCTGGTGGTCGTTCCCGTGTCTGCATCCATGAGGCGAATCTTACCCCGGTCGTATTTTTATGTTGACACCCCTTTGAGGGGTGCGTAAAGTTACCACCGATGAAAGATTGCCATGAGGCGAAGATCAGGTCCGAGGGCCATCTGCCCAAGGTTCACCTGTCTGCGGAGGAGGTTTGCCGGTGAACGTCACCGTCACCACGGTGCCCGCGACGCCCGAGCAGGCTCAGGCGGTCCGCGACGACCTGGGCTCGACGGCGCCCGCGTCACTGCCGGCGGACGCGGAGGTGTCCGGCGACTGGGTGCGCGCACCCGGAGCCGGGGACGGCGCCGTCATCTATGTGCACGGCGGCGGGTTCGCCTACACCATGCCGGATGCGGAACGGGCCGTCGCCTACCGGCTTTCGAGGGCTACGGGGCGCCCCGTGCTGCGGGTGGACTACCGGCTGGCGCCCGCCCATCCCTACCCGGCGGCGCTCGACGACGTCCTGGCCGCCTGGCGGAGCGTGCTGGACCAGGGCATCCCCGCCGCGAAGGTGGCGTTCTTCGGTGAGTCCGCCGGCGCGACGCTGGTGCTGTCCGCGCTGCTGGAGATCGAACGGACCGGCGGGCCCCCGCCCGGTACCGCGATCGCCGTCTCACCCGTCACGGACCTCACCCTCACCGGTGCCTCCCTGGCGGCCAACGACGGCAGGGACCTACTCAACCGCACCGTCCTCGCGTCCATTTGCGCCCAGTACCTCGCCGGCGCGGACGCCGCCGAGGCGCCGCAGTCGCCCCTGCACGGGGATCCGCGCGGACTGCCGCCGCTGCTGATCGCGGTCGGCGCGGACGAGGTACTGCTGGACGACGCCCGCCGGTTCGCCCGCGCCGCGGGGGACGCCGGGGTGAGCGTGTGCCTGGACGTCCACGAGGGCATGCCGCACGCCTTCCACCTGACCGGCCACGGCAGGGCGCTGTTCGACCGGGTCGCCCGCTGGCTCGCCACTCCCCCCGCACCCCACGAGAGGAATCGCGCTTGACCCCCCAGACCACCTTCGACGCAGGCACCGAATTCGATCGGCAGGTCCGCACCCTCACCTCGCTCGGATACCCGGCGCTGTCCGGCCTCGCCCCGGAGCAGTTCGCCGACCTGGTGGCACCGCTGCGCGCCGAAGCCGTGGCCCACGCGAACGCGCCGTACGACCCCGACGCGGGCCGGGTGCCGTTCGTGCTGGTCGTCACCCGCAACCTCGCCCCGATCGAGCAGACCATGCCCCTGACCACCCTCCACGGCGGCCGACTGCCCGGGTTCGTCGACCGCTCCTACGAGCCCGGTGCCCTGGAACGGTTCGTCGCCACCAAGGAGACCGGACTGCCCGGCCAGGACGCCTACCTGCTGTTCGACGTCGAACGCGGGGAGGAGTTCTGCGGAGCGGTGCCCAACGACGCGATGGCCGTCATCGCCGATCGGGGACGCACCCTGCTCACCATCGAGGAGGGCATCGCGCTGGTCACCCACGCCCCGCAGGTGCTGGTCAAGAACAAGTGCTTCTCACTCGGCGGCTCACGCTGCGGTGACCGCCGGGTCCCCGCGATCTGGATCAGCCAGAAGGCCCCCAAGCTCGGCTGGTGCTGGGCGGGCAACCCACACACCTGGCTCGGCATGGCTTCCGCCGGCACCCGCCGCCCGTGAGGCCGCCTGGCGTGGCGCTCCCCGCCGACTCCTGACCGGCCTGCCGCCCGTCAGGCGTCGGTGGGGTTCTCGGTGATCTCGTCCAGCAGGTGAGGTCCGTTGTTGTGAACGCTGTTGACCGCGGTGGACACGGCGCGGGCGTCGAGGCGGCCGGCCGCAGGGGCTGCCAGGAGGGCGCGCAGTTCTTCGGCGTCGTGGTGAGCGGGGTCGAGCCAGGTGCTCCAGTCATCGGAGGCGACGGCCAGGGGCATGCGGGGGTGAACGCGTCCGGCGGCGTCGGCGGCCTCGGTGGTGATGATCGTGCAGGTCGTCCACCACGCCCCTGAGGCGTCGTCGTCGGCGACGTCGGGGTCGCGCCAGAACTCGTACAGCCCGGCGAGCGCCATGACCTGGCCGTCCTCGGGGCTGATGAAGTACGGCTGCTTGCGGGCCTTGGCGTGCTCGGTCGCCGCGATGGCCTGCCACTCGTAGAAACCGTCCGCCGGCAGCAGGCACCGGCGCTTGGCGAACGCCCGCCGGTAGGCCGGCTTCTCTGCGACCGTCTCCACCCTGGCGTTGATCATCTTCGCGCCGATGCTCAGGCTCTTCGCCCACGACGGCACCAGCCCCCAGCGCAGCGGCCGCAACTGCCGGGCGATCTCGCCGGTATCGCGATCGATCCGTTCCAGGACCGACCACACGTCGTCGGTCGGTGCCACGTTCCAGCTCGGATCCAACGCCAGGTCAGCATCCCAGCGCGTGACATCGAACAGGTCCACAAGATCCTGCGGATGGCGGGTGGAGACATATCGGCCGCACATACCCCCACCCTGCCACGCTGCTGACCGCTGACCGCTGACCGCTGACCGCTGACCGCTGACCGCTGATAACGGCTTGCCGCCGCGGGCGCCGTGATGGCAGGCTCAAGGTCGTGATCAAGAGAATCGAGACCTCCGTCCGCCTGTGAGCGAGACATCCGGGACTGGACTGCCCGGACCCCAGACCACGCTGTTCCGCCATGCGCTCCGGCTGCATCAGCAGACGCCGCATACGCCCCTCCCGCGCGACGGCGAGCCGTATCCCGACGAGGAACGGCGCCAACGCGAACCGCGCCCGAGAGCTCCGCGAGACCGGAAGCTCGTGGGAGTCGACGTCGCCCGGATTCTCGACGACCACTTCGCCGCACCGAGTACCGTGCCGAGCGCGCTGAATGACCGCTTCCCTGGTGTCTACGTACCGATCCACCCCAACGAGCACATCACGGCCGCCGCAAGGACGGCTGGGCAGGTCCGCGCCGGGGAAGCCGGCCGTTGGCTGGTGCGGAACGGGATCGATACCAGCACTGTCACGGTCGGGTTGGCCTTGCTCGCCGCCGTCGGCACCGTGGAGGACATCCCGCTGATCCAGACCATCGGGCTGCTCTCCGGCACCTTCGGTCCGCTCGCAGCGCGGGCCCTTGAACGCTTGCCCGGCGGTGCAGACGCGCTGATCTGGTTGGCGGAGCGGGTGACGGGCTGGGGTCGGGTCTACGTGGTGGAGGCCTTGTGCCGACTCGTGGACGGTCATCCAGCCGTCCGGCCCTGGCTGTTGCGGAGAGCGGCCGATGGCGACTTCCTCAACGGCTACTTCGCGGGTCAGGTCGCGAGGGTGGCCAGACTCCACGAGGCTGCCGGGGAGTTCGGGCACGACGCCGAATTCGTCGACCACACGAGTCGGCTTCTGCACGCGATGACGTGCTGCGAAGGCATGGGGACTTCTCTCCGCCAGTACCCGCACGCGGTGGTCGTACTGGAGGCTCACAACCGCCAGCTCGGCCACGTTGGGCCGACCGTCGAGCGCTACTTCGCCGCGGCGACGATCGCCCAGTACCTGATCAAGGAGACACCTGTCGGATCCGGCGAGCCCGGTCTCAGGGCGCGTTGGGAACGGAGCCGGACGGACTATCTGGCGCTGCTCGACGAAGAGGAATGGAGCGACACCGCACATGAGGGACTCGCAGCCAAGGACGGCCGGATCACATGGCTGACCGACTCTGCGGCACCGGAAATCCGGCTGCGCTTGAGTTGGCCTCCTAGCGGTTGAGCCGGCGCGGCCAAGCACGGAGGTTGGGCCCGCCGCGACCTCTCAAGACAGCTGGTTTCCGGTCGAGCACTGGTTAGCCGTCCTCGTCCTGACCGGTGCGGTCCTCCCGGCGCGCCAGAGGCGTGGTGGCCCAGCCGTCTTCCAGCAGGGCGAACAGGTCGCGCATGGCGCGGGCCGGGTCGTCGCTGGCGCGGGCGAGGCTGGGGGCCTCCAGGGCGAAGCGTGCCAGGCCGGTGATGGCGAGGTCGTCGGGGGGCAGGCCGGTGGCATCGGCGAGGGTGGCGGCCAGTGCCTTCTCGTGACGCGACCACATCCGCCGGGCGTAGTCCCGCAGCGCGGGGGTGGATTCGACGAGGACGAACGTGGGGTCGTCGGTCCGCACGGCGGTACGCGTACGCACCATGTGGTCACGCAGGGCGTGCAGGACGGGCTGACCGGGGGCCCGGTCGCGAACGGCGGTGACCAGGGCGCTCTCGACGTCCGCGTCCAGGTCGAAGACGAGGGCTTCCTTGCTGGGGAAGTGCTTGAAGAGCGTGCTCAGCGAGACGTCGGCCGCCTCCGCCACCTCGCGGACGCCGACGTTGTCGAAGCCGCGCTCCGTGAACAGCCGCATCGCGGCATCCGCCAGAGCCTGCCTGGTCTGGGCCTTCTTGCGCTCGCGGCGCCCCGTCGTCGTCTCGGCCATGCACTCACCCTACCCCACTTGAGAGGACTCGATCACAAAGGCGAGCAGATGCAAAGTCGAATCAGTTGTACTTTTACAGCTGCTGTGCTTCTGTGGATCAGCGCGTTTCAAGCGCCAGACAGTTTCAAGCGCCAGACACCAGAGACTCTCTCGATCCGTAGAACGGAGCGTGACCCTCATGTCCCCCACCCCTCGCATCGCGATCATCGGCGCCGGCCCCGGCGGCCTCCTCTGCGCGCGCGTCCTGCAGCTGCACGGCGTGCCGGTCACGGTCTTCGAGCGGGAGAACGACCCCAACTCCCGCTCCCAGGGCGGCACTCTCGACATCCACGAGGACAGCGGCCAGGCCGCCCTGCGCGCCGCCGGACTGTTCGAGCGGTTCCTCGCGCTGTCCCGGCCCGAAGCCCAGGAGTGGCGCCTGTACGACCGTCACGCGACCCTGATACGCCACGACCAGGCCGGCGAGGACGATCTGAGCAGGCCCGAGATCGACCGCGGCCAGCTGCGCGCGCTCCTGTTGGACTCCCTGGCCCCCGGCACGGTCCGCTGGGGCCACTCCGCAACGGCCGTCACCCCGCTGCCCCACGGCACCGCACGTCTACACCACCACGACCGCACCGGCGCGGACTTCGACGACTTCGACCTGGTCATCGGCGCCGACGGCGCCTGGTCCCGGGTGCGCCCCGCGCTCTCCGACGCCCAACCCTCGTACGCCGGCGTCACGATGGTGGAAGTCCACTTCGACGACGTCGACCACCGTCACCCCGGCATCGCCCGCCTGGTCGGTCGCGGCACCATGTCGGCCAAGGCGGGCCGTCGCAGCCTGGTGCTGCAGCGCAACAGCAACGGACACGTCCGCGGCTACGTCATCTTCCGCGGACCCCAGGACTGGCACACCGGCCTCGACCTCGCCGACACCGCATCCGTACGCGCCCGCCTCCTCGCCCAGTACCAGGGCTGGCACGAGAGCCTGCTGGACATCCTGCGCGACAACGAGGGCGGTTTCCTCAACCGGCCCATGTTCGTCCTTCCCGTTCCCCACTCCTGGCAGCGCGTCCCCGGTATCACCCTGCTCGGCGACGCCGCCCACCTGATGCCGCCCGTCGGCGTCGGCGCCAATCTGGCCCTGCTCGACGGCGCCGAACTCGCCCGAGCCGTCATCGGCCACCCCACCATCGACCAGGCCCTCGACGCCTACGAGAGCGTCATGCTGCCCCGCGCCCTCGACAACGCGAAGACCGCCCAGCAGATGCTCACCACCCTCATGCCCGACACCGACTCCGACGTCGCCACCTTCCCCGACACCCTCTGGCCGACCGGCACCCTCCCTGACTCGCACCCCGCACACACCAGCTGACCGCCCGGCGCGCGGTGCATCGGCGGGTTCTCCAACCGCTCTATGCCCCAAGCGATAGGACGGACCGAAACTCGGTTTTCTGGAGCAGCACGATCGGCCAAGCTGGGACCATGCCTCGCAGAATCATGTTCGTGCAGCTCAAAACGGGCTACGGCACCGACCGCGGGCCTTCGTGGATCGGGTGGGTGGATTTCTCCAAGACCTGGAAAACGGCCTACTTCCACGGGCGGACCCTGCGGCGTGCTACCGGCCTCGGCTTGTGCGACGCGAACTTCTACGACGTCGAAACGCATGAGGATTTCTGGATCTCCGGCCCGAAGCGCGACCGGAGCGACACACGGTACGGACCGGAAGGGCCGACCATAGAGGATGATGCCGCAGACGCTTATCGAGCGTTTCTCCAAGGGGCGCCACTTCCCGGCCGGGAGAACGGCTGAAGACGACGACTGAGGGCGGCTAAGGACGACTGAGGGCGGGCAGCGAAGAGCGGGCACGCTCCTTGGGCCTGTCCGGTGGGGTTCAGCCCCTAGAAACTGAAGCTCATAAACGCCCCATATCCGCCCGCGGCCGCCTCGGTGAAGAAATCGACAATTCCCTCATAGGCGTGCTCAAGCCAGTCCAGCTCGCCCTCGGGGTCGAACCTCCAGGTGCGGGGGTACACCTCTTCCTTCGTCATGCGCTCCGCGTCGTAGTGGGCGGCCAACCGCTCCCACGGAGTCGCCCGCAGTTGCCGGGCCACGTTTTCTATCTGCTCCGCGGACCAGCCGAACAGGGTGCCCTCCTCCAGGATCGGATACCCGTCCATCAGAAACTCCAGCTCTACGTCCGCCTCGTCGAGCAGGAACTGGAGGCCGGCCCACGCCTTGTCGGGGCCGCCGTGGGGACGAGCCGTGAAGTTGTCGCCGTCGTACAGCGCGTCGAGGTGCTCGCGGGCCCAACTCGGCTCCTTCGCCGCCCTGTCCAGCTCCTCCGTGGTCGCGCCGATGAACCCAATGCTCACGCCCATGAAAGTCAATCCCCCTTGGTGTACTGCTTGTTGAACCGCTTCTGCCGCTCGATCGACTCTTTGTTCGACCAGTGACTTCGAGTGTTCCACAGGGGTCTGACAATCGAGCCGCGCCCGCGGTGAAGAGCAGTGAAGGGCGTCGCGCGCTTCACCGTGCGCTTCACCGACTGAGGGGCGCCCCGGTCCCCGACCCCGACCCCCTACGGGATCAGGGCGACGCAATCCCACGTACGAGTGACGCACACCGTTCGAGCGCCCGCCCAGGCACGCCGCCGTGGCTGCGCCCGACTTCCGGCCCTCAATAGAACATACGCACACGATCTGCTCCCCGGTCACCCGTTACGGGGAGCGAAAGGGGCCGTTCTTTAGAGCACCTGTACCCACGACTGCTCTCCTGGAGAATTCGTGAATCCTCTCTCCGCTCTCATGAATGGCCCCGGCCGGTTCGAACGGCGGCGGGCCGGGCTCCTGCCGGCGGAACGCGCAGGGCACGTGATTGACGCTTCGCCGCGCCGCGCCGACCGCTCATCTCGTACGGACACGGGGTGGTGGGCATGAGCGCGGCGCAGGGCGACGGATCCCCGTCACCGGCTGAGCGGGCGGGCCTGCCAGGTCCCCGCCGTGCACCGCTGGGCCTCCCCCCGGCGGCCGTGGCCACCGGCGCGGCTGACGGTGACATCACCGAGGAGCTGAAAGAGGCCTACTGGTCGATCTACGACGGTGCCGCGGCCAAGTCGACGGTCCGCGAGGTCCTGGTGCGGCTGCCGCGCATCGTGCGGCAGATCGGCCGGCTGGCCTGGCAGGCCGACCGGACGGCCACGCTGGCGGTCGTGGTGCTGCAGTTGGTCTCCGCGGCGATGTCGGCATTCGGGCTGGTGGCGTCGGTGGCCGTACTGCGTGAGCTGTTCGGTCACGGGCCGACGCCGGACAAGGTCCGCGGCGCAGTGCCGCAGATCCTGCTCGTGGTGGGGTTCCTGTCGGCCCGGGCGCTCCTCGAGGCCGGGGTCGCCGTCGCGCAGGCGAGGGTCACTCCGAAGATCCGCACGGCGCTGGAGTGCGACTTCCTGCGGCTGACCGCTCATGTGCGGCTCGAGGTCGTCGATGACGCCGACTGGCACGACGACGCCTACCGCGCCTCCGACCGCGGCCTGTTCTACGCCCGGCAGATCGTCGGCCAGGTCGTCGCGCTGGCCTCCTCGCTGCTCGGGCTGATCGGCACTGCCGGGGTTCTCACCGGGCTGCACCCCGCCCTTCTCCCCCTGCTCCTGCTGTCCGTCCTGCCGGTCGGTGCGGCGGCGGTGTGGACGGCACGCGCCCGGTTCCACAGCTTCAAGCGGTGGAACGCCCTCCAGCGGCGGGTACGGGTCTTCTCCTGGCTGCTGCTGGAGCGGGACGCCGCGGCCGAACTGCGCTCCCACACCGCCCAGAACGCCATCCTTGACGAGCACCGCCAGCTGACGACCCGGATCGCCGAGGAGGACACCCACCTCGGGGTGAGTTCCGCCGTGCTGACGCTGGCCGGCCGGGCTGTGGGCGGCGTCGGGAGCGGCATCACCTATCTCGCGCTGGGCGCCATGTTGATCGCCGGCTGGCTTCCGCTCGCCGCCGGCGCGGGTGCGGTCCTGGCCATCCAGACCGGACAGACCGCGCTGACGCGATTCGTGGACGTGGCGCATCTGGTCTACGAGCACGCCATGTGGGTCGATGACCTCCTGAGGTTCCAGGAACGCTGCCGGGGGCTGCAGCCCCGCCGGCACGAGCTCACCGCCCCGCAGACGGTCAGCGCCATCACGCTCAAGGACGTGACCTTCACCTACCCCGGCAAGAAGACACCGGCACTGCGGGGCGTCTCGATGACGTTGCGCGCCGGGGAAACCGTGGCGTTCGTCGGTCTCAACGGCTCGGGCAAGAGCACCTGTTCCCGGCTGATCGCCGGCCTGTACGAGACGGACGAGGGTGCGGTGTGCTGGGACGGGGTGGATGTGCGGAGCATGGACGCCGGGTCGCTGCAGGCGCGCGTCGCCACCGTGCTGCAGGATCCGGTGCACTTTCCGTTCAGCGCACTGGCGAATCTGACCCTCTCGCGCGGCACGCTCACCGAGGCGGATCCGCAGCGGGCCCTGGATGCCGCGGTGGCTTCCGGGGCGGACCAGGTGATCGCCGGTCTGCCGGAAACCTGGCAGGCGGTGCTGTCCAAACGGTTCCGGGGCGGCCAGGAACTGTCGGCCGGACAGTGGGCCAAGATCGCCGTCGCGCGGGGGCTGTACAAGAACGCTCCCGTGCTGCTGCTCGACGAGCCCACCGCGAGCATGGACCCGAAGGCCGAACACGCCGTCTACCAGGCGGTGTTACGCCACAAGAACAGGTCCGACCGGATCACCGTGCTGATCTCGCACCGCCTGGCGAGCGTCGTGGAGTGCGACCGGATCTATGTCTTCGACGGCGGCCGCATCACCGAGGTCGGCTCGCACCGGCAGCTGATGGAACTCGGCGGCGACTACGCGGACATGTTCACCCTGCAAGCCGCCGGCTACCGCTCCGCTGCCGCGGCGGACACGGAGGACGCATGACGGCGGCCGCCGCCCGGTCGACCTCGCCGGCTCGCGGATAGCCGCGGGCCTCGTTCCCGCCACACCCGCCCCGCACGCTCGGTACCGTCTGGAGTGGCGGTTCCGGGCACGGCCGGAACTCGCCCTCGAACAAGGGGAGTTCAGGTGGCTGACGTGGGTGACGGGTGGCTGTCCAGCGCTCGTCACCTGGTCTCGTCCGCCCGTGTCCACCACGAGATCGGCCCTCTCGACGGCCTGCCGTCCCGGGTCGCCCCGATCCCACCTCACGAGAGGACCGCAACAGAAAAATGACCCATGAACTGCCGGAGGGGATGGCGCCGTTGCGGGCTGAGGATCCGGAGCGGATCGGGAGTTACCGCCTTCGGGGCCGTCTGGGCGCGGGCGGCATGGGTGTGGTCTTCCTCGGCGTCTCGCCCGGGGGCCGCAACGTCGCAGTCAAGGTCATCCGGGCGGAGCTCGCACGGACGCCCTCGTATCGCGCTCGGTTCGCGCGCGAGATCGAGGCGGCGGGACGGGTCGGCGGCTTCCACACCGCGCAGGTCGTGGACGCGGACACCGAGGTGGACGCACCGTGGCTGGTGACCGCGTTCATCGACGGGCCGTCACTGCACTCGGTGGTGACCGAGGGCGGCCCCCTGCCGGTGGGCGGGGTACTGGCGCTGGCGGCGGGGCTGGCCGAAGGGCTGTGCGCGATCCACGCCTGTGAGCTGGTCCACCGGGACCTGAAGCCCGGGAACGTGATCATGGCCGCGGACGGGCCGCGGATCATCGATTTCGGGATCGCCCAGCTCTCCGACGCCGGCAGCGTGGTGACCTCCACGGGAGTGGTGCTCGGTACGCCGTCGTACACCTCGCCCGAGCAGTTGCGTGCGCAGCCGGCCGGTCCCGCCGCCGACGTCTTCTCACTCGGGAGCGTGCTCGCGTTCGCCGCCACCGGGCGCAGCCCGTTCGCCGCCGCGACTTTGCCGGCGATATCCCATCGCATCTGCCACGAGCAGCCCGATCTCGACGGCGTCTCCGGCGCGCTGCGCACGCTGATCGAGACATGTCTGGCCAAAGAGCCGGAGGAGCGTCCCAGCCCGGCGGCGATCCTCTCCGCGCTGAGCGATACGGAGAGCACGACCGAGGCCGTCCTGCGGCTGCGGGAGACCGCGCTGCCGGCCCGGCCGGAAGAGCCGCCGGGGCGGACGCAGCAGGCGACCGCACGGCTGACCCGGTCGGTGGAACCGCCGGCCCGGACGAGGCGGGAGCCCGCCGAGCCGGCGGAACCGGCTGTTCCGGCGGCGCGGAACCGGCGCGGAGCCCTGTCACGGCGCGGGTTCGTCATCGGAGCGCTCGGACTGATCGGCGCCGGAGCGGCGGGCGGGGCGGCCTGGGCCCTCTGGCCGGAGGCGGACCGGCTGACCGGGGACCAGACCACCGGGATCGCGTTCAGCCATGACGGCGGGACGCTCATCTCGACCCATTCCACCTCGGCCACGGTCCGGCTCTGGGACATGGCGTCCAGAGACCAGACGGCCGGGATCGACGGGGACACCACCGGCACCGGCAATCCGGTGGTCCACCCCGACGGCAAGTCCTTCGCCATGAACGAGGCCGATCGCCTCGTCCTGCGCGATGTGCGCACCGGCGTCGCCGTGCAGGACAAGTACGGGCTCGACGACAGAACGAAGTTGTCGTATTTCGCGGCCGACCCCGACATCACATGCTTCACCTTCAGCCCCGATGGTGCGCTCCTCGCCATCGGTACGGCCACCGACGGCCCTGTGCTCTTCGACCTCGCCGGCCGCAAGGTCGTCGCCCGCTTCATCCCGGAGGGGCACCCCTCCAGCCGCCCGGTGCGCAGCGTGCACGAGGTGGCGTTCAGCCCGGACGGGAAGCGCCTCGCCGTCGCAGGTGGTGAGCCCTACAGGGATGCGGACGGTGTCGGTATGGAGCAGCACGGCTGCACGCTGTGGGACACAGCCCACCGCCGAGCGCTGCACAGCCTCCTCGCAGAGCCCACGTACTCGGTGGCGTTCGCCCCGTCCGGAGACTCCCTCGCCACCGCGGGAAAGACGGGTGTACGGCTCTGGGACGCGAGCACCGGCGAGATCAGGGCCACTTTCCTCGGTGAGCGGACGAACACGCTGGCCTTCGACCGGGACGGCGAGAGGCTGTTGACCGGCGGCGTGACCGGAGTGCGGCTCTGGGACGTCGGCACCGGCCGCCTCACCCGCGAGCTGTCCGACAACCACGTCCACTGGGTGGCGTTCAGCCCCGACGGCCTGGCCGTCGCGGCCGCCGGTGAGGACGAGGCTGAGGGCGCCGCGCCCGGGTGCTGGCTGTGGCGGCTCGGCTGACGCGCACCGCGCGCATATCGACGTCTCCGTAGGGGGTGGCCCGCCTGCGTCGGTCGTGCGGCGCGGTGGTGGCGCCCCGGACGGACACTGCCGGGACTTCCCGGGAGGCCAGGGCGTGAACCAGGATGTCGTGCCCCGGGAAGCGCGCGAAGGAGCCTGTCACCTGGACCGGCGCGCGTCCGCCCGTACACGTACCCATCCGGCGTGAAGACCTGTCAGGAGAACGGCATGCACACGGCCCCCCGGCCCCCCTCTTCGTCCGCCCCCGTCGGCCCGCAGCTCGACGCCGTCGTCGTCGGGGCCGGTTTCTCCGGCCTCTACCAGCTGTACCGACTGCGCGAACTCGGCCTGCGCACCCGCGTCTTCGAAGCGTGCGACGACATCGGCGGTACGTGGTACCGCAATCGGTACCCCGGTGCCCGCTGCGACGTCGAGAGCACGTCGTACTCCTTCTCCTTCTCGCCCGAACTGGACCAGGAGTGGGAGTGGAGCGAGCGGTACGCGACCCAGCCGGAGCTCCTCCGCTACCTCCACCACGTCGCCGACCGCTTCGAGCTGCACAAGGACATCACCCTGCGGACCCGGGTGACCCGCGCGGTGTACGACGAGGCCGGTCACACCTGGCAGGTCACCACCGACACCGGGGAGACGGTCACCACCCGGTTCGTCGTGCTGGCCACGGGGTGTATGTCGGCCGTCAAGAAACCCGACATACCCGGGGCCGGCACCTTCGCCGGCCGGGCCCTGCACACCGCTGACTGGCCGCACGAGGACGTCGACCTCACCGGCAGACGGGTCGCCGTGATCGGCACCGGATGCTCCGGCGTCCAGGCCATCCCGCTCCTCGCCGAGCAGGCCGCCGGCCTCACGGTCTTCCAGCGCACGCCGGTCTATGCGCTGCCGGCCCTGAACCGGCCGCTGACCGCCGCGGAGACCGCCGAACTCAAGGCGCGCTACCCGGAGTTCCGCGCCGCCCAGCGGAAGTCCCGGGGAGGCACCGTCTTCGAGCTGCCGACCCGGTCGGCCCTTGAGGTGGAGGAGGCGGAGCGCACGGCCGCCTACGAGGTGGGCTGGGAGTCGGGCCTGCTCAGCGGCCTCCTGCGCACATACACCGACATCCTGGTCGACCGGGACGCCAACGAGACCGTCGCCGAGTTCGTCCGGTCCAAGATCCGGTCGATCGTCACCGACCCGGAGACGGCCGAGACGCTCTCGCCGCGCACGTTCCCGTTCGGTACCAAGCGTCCCTGCCTGGACACCAGTTACTACGCCACCTACAACAAGCCGCATGTGAGCGTCGTGGACCTCACGAAGACCCCGATCGTGGAGATCACACCGAGGGGCGTCCGGACCTCGGACCGGGAGCACCCCGTCGACGTCATCGTCTTCGCCACCGGCTTCGACGCCATGACCGGATCCCAGGTCGCCGTGGACATCGTCGGCAAGGGCGGCACCACTCTCAGGGAGAAGTGGGCGGCCGGCCCCCGGAACCACCTGGGCCTGCTCTCGGCCGGCTTCCCCAACCTCTTCACCGTCATCGGGCCGCTCAGCCCGTCGGTGCTCAGCAATGCCGTGGTGTCCATCGAACAGCATGTGGAGTGGATCACCGACTGCATCGCCCACCTGCGGCGGAACGGCGTCACCGAGATCGACGCCACCCCGCGCGCCGAGGCGGAATGGTGCGCTCATGTCGCCGACCTCGCCGCGCAGACCCTCTATCCGGATGTCGCCTCCTGGTACACGGGGGCGAACGTGCCGGGCAAGCCGCGGGTGTTCCTGGCCTACACGGGCGGTGCGGACCGGTACCGGGCGGAGTGCGACGCCGCCGCCCGGGACGGGTACCGGGGCTTCGCCCTGTCCCGCGGCGCCGGCTGAGCGCGCGCCCCGCCGGGGCTCCTCACGCGTCGCTTCCGGCCGGGACCGGTGACGGTGCCGCGCCCGGTCCGTACCGCCGGATCGGGCGCGGCGTCACCGTCTGCCGCGTCGCCGTATTCCTCACTCCTGTGGCCCGCGCGCCGCCGCCACGATCCTTTCCAGGGCCGCGGCGTGCCGCCGGAACGCCTGCCGCCCGTGCGCGGTGAGCCGGAGGTGCGTATGGCGTCCCGTGTGGTTCCGCGTCTTGCGCACCTCGGCATAGCCGGCGTCCGCCAGCGCGGCGATCTGCTTGGACAAGGCCGAGTCGCTGGTGCCCACGGAGTCCCGTACGAAGCCGAATTCCACCCAATCGGCCGGCGCCAGCAGCGCGACGATCGAGAGCCGGGCCGGAACGTGCAGAAACTCATCGAAGTCCGGGTCCATCAGCCGCAGTCTCCTCTCCTGGCGATCTTCTTGAGGACCGGCCGGCTCGCATACGTGGCCACCAGTGTCGCCAGGGCGGCGACGGCCGCGGCGGCCATGGAGGGGTTCGGCAGACCGGCCAAGCGGAAGCCGACCACTGCCGCGACGAGGACCGCGACCACAACTGCCGCCAGCCACGCGGTGAACAGCACCTCCGCGCGCGTCTGCTTCCTGCGCACCCGGGCCCGGCGGTACTGCACCAGCAGTGCGCCCACGATCAGCCCGTCCCCCACCAGCATGGCGACGAGGTGCCAGGGCCTGGGCAGATCGACGGAGGCACACGAGGCGAACACGCCCAGCGCCGCGATGAGTCCGTACGCACCGGAGGAGGCCTGGCGCACGTACTCGTCACGGGTCTGTTCCTGGCGGTGGTGTATGGCGTCGAGCGCGGTCTGGGCATCGAAGGAGGTCATGAGCGTCCCTAGTCATCAAGCCGTCGAGGTACTTTCTTGAGAGGAAAGTACCACCTTCTTTCCTCGCAGGAAAGAAGGTGCGTGTGATGCGGCGTGGCGCATGGGGAGGCAGGGACGATGCGTACCGCCGCGGCGCCGAGATGAACCACGGTCAGGGCCTGCGGGGTGGAGCCATGCGCACAGGAAAGGGCCCATATGGGTAGTGCGGATGATCTTCCGCAAGGTAGCGTGCGCCCTCGGGCACCGAACAATCGTCCGCACTGCGCCTCGGCGCTCTGCTCTCGACCGCGTGGCGCCCACCACGCACGAAGACGCCATACGGCGAGGACAGTGCGCAGCCGACGATCCGTTCCGTGGCCGCGAGGTGGCCCGTGGTGCCGGGTGCCGACGGCGCGTGCCACCGGCCCCGTAGGGCGAAGAAAGTGAGTACACAGATGCAACCGACGTTCGTACTGGTTCACGGAGCTTTCGCGAACTCCTTCTCCTTCGCACCCCTCCAGGCCGAACTCGGCCTCCTCGGGCACCGTTCGGTCGCCGTCGACCTGCCCGGCCATGGTTTCGGGGCGACCTACACGGGCGCCTATCAGGCACCGCAGGATCTCGAAGGGCTCGCCACGGCGCCCGGCTCGATCAAGGGCGTCACGCTCGCCGACAATGCCGCGCACCTGATCGGGATCCTCGAACGGGCCAAGCAGAACGGGCCGGTGATCCTCGTCTCCCACAGCCGCGGCGGCATCACGGCCACCGCGGCGGCCAACGCGCGGCCGGACCTGATCGACCGCATCGTCTACGTCTCGGCCTGGTGCCCCGTCGATCTCGAAGTCGGCGAGTACTACGCCGAGCCGGAGATGGCCACGGTCGACGCCGCTGCCCTGGGCCAGGCGATGGCCGGCAACCCGGCCGAACTCGGTCTGCTCCGCGTCAACTTCCGCACCGCGGACCCGGGCGCCCTCGCGGCGTTCAAGGCGGCCTTCCTCGCCGACGGCACCGACGAGGAGTTCCTGACCTTCCTGAACACCTTCCAGCCCGACGAGAACCTGGACGTCGGCACCGCCGCCGACCGGGCGCAGGCCGCGACCTGGGGCCGGATCCCCAAGACCTATGTCCGCCTGGCCGACGACACGAGCCTGCCGCTCGCCCTGCAGGACCGGCTGATCCGCGAGGGCAACGCGCTGACGCCGGACAACCCGTACGACGTCCGCACCCTTGCGGGCAGCCACCTGAAGTGGCTGGTCGACCCGGCACCGGCGGCCCGGGTCCTGGGTGAACTCGCAACGCCGGGTGCGGTCCCCGCGACCTGAGCCCTGGGGCCAGGTCGGCGATGCCGCGCGTGATCGCACGTACACGCCGGTGTCGCCAGGCCTCCGCCGACGGCTCCGTGCCGCCGCTGTCCCGCGGCGGCACCGCCCGTGCGAGGGCCGGGGAGCCATGGATGGCGCACCCGGCCCGGTCTGCTCCGTACGGCAGTTGACAGCCCGAACGCCGCACGTCAGAGTCCCGGCGTGAGCGAGACCATCGATCTGACGCCGGCCGAGGTGCGGATATGGCGGGCCTTTCCGCGGGGCGAATCCGTGGACTTCCGCACCGCCGAGGACGAGGATCCGGCGCTCGGCAGCACCTGGGGCGCCGAGCGGACCGTACGGGCCGGTGTGCTGCGGGCGCTGCTGCTCAGGGCTCCGCAGGAGGAGGGGGAGATCGCCGCGCTCAAGATCGCGGGGGCGCGGATCACCGGCGTACTGGACCTGAAGTACGCCACGATCGACGCCGCCATCCGGCTCAGCCACTGCCACTTCGACGGCGTTCCCGACCTGTACGGCGCCCAGCTGCGCCAGCTCAATCTGAGCAAGTCCGTGCTGCCGGGCCTGACCTCGGGGACCTTGCGGGTCGAGGGGGTGCTGCGGTTGACGGACTGCCGTATGTGCGGGCCGGTGCGGCTGGGCGGGGCGCAGGTGTCCGGGGCGCTGTTCATGGAACGGGCGCAGTTCACGGCGCCGGACGACTCCGAACCGGTGCTGCAGCTCAACCAGGCCTCGATCGGGGACGACTTGTGGGCGCCGGAGATGCGCGCGCACGGACAGGTCCGGCTCACCGGCGCCTCCGTCGCCGGGCGGATCAACGTTCAGGACGCCGAGTTCGACAAGCCCGACGGCACCGCGCTGGACGCACAGAACCTCAGCGTGGGAGCCCATGTACGGGCGCGGTGTGTCCGTGCGCGGGGCCGGGTCGAGCTCCGGGGCTCGCGCATATCGGGCCGTCTCGACCTGCTCCACGCCCGTCTGTCGCATCCGGGCGACACGGCACTGCGGGCGAGCAGTTGTGTCATCGGTGAACTCTGGCTGCGCAGGGGCGAGCGCATCGAGGGCGCCCTGAATCTACGGCGTTCTCAGATAGAGATCCTGACCCTTGAACCGGAGATGCTGCCGGACCAGGTGTACCTCAGCAATCTCACCTACACCGTGCTCGCCCCGCACGAGCCGGCCGAGCGCCGGCTGCCGATGCTGGAGCGGGACGGCGACCGGTACGAGCCGCACGGCTACGAGCAGTTGATGGCGGCCTACCGCCGCGTCGGCGACGACGACGCGGCCCGACTCGTCCACCTCGCCAAGCAGCGCCGCCGACGCACCACGCTCCCCTGGTACGGACGGCTGTGGGGGTTCGTCCAGGACGCCACCGTCGGCTACGGCTTCCGCCCGTTGCGCGCGGCCGTCTGGCTGCTGTCCCTCATGGCCGTCGGCTCGATCGCGTACGGCCTGGACCACCCGCGCCCCGTCAAGGCGGACGAGGCCCCTGACTTCAACCCCGTCTTCTACACCCTCGACCTGCTCCTGCCGGTCATCAACTTCGGCCAGGAGTCAGCGTTCGCCCCGCACGGCTGGCACCAGTGGCTGTCGTACGCCCTGATCATCACCGGCTGGATCCTGGCGACGACCATCGTCGCGGGCGTGACCCGTACGGTCAGCCGCCAATGAGCCCCTCCAGAACGCGCGAAAACCGCGCGGGGCCGCCTCCGAGAGGCGGGTGGGCGGCCCGTTTCAGGCGGGCGGGGCCATCCGGTCCAGCCGTTGCCGTTGGGAGTCGGTCAGCCGGAGGTCCGCCGCGGCGAGGTTCTCCTCCAGGTGGGCGAGCGAGCCGGTTCCGGGGATCGGCAGCATGACGGGGGAACGGGCGAGCAGCCAGGCCAGCAGTACCTGCGGGACGGTGGCGCCGAGTTCGGCGGTGACGGCGTCGAGCGCCGGTGTCGGGCCGGTGTCCGCCGCGGCGACCGGGCGCCAGGGAAGCACGGCGATCCCGGCCTCCTCACAGGCCTGCACGACGGGCTCGTGCTCGCGGTCGAGGAGGTTGTAGCGGTTCTGCACGCTGGCGATCTCGGCGGTCCGCCGGGCCTCGGCGAGTTGCGCGGTGGTGACCTCGGACAGCCCGATGTGGCCGATCTTCCCCTCCTGCTGGAGTTCGCGGAGCGCGCCGATCTGTTCGGCCACGGGAACTTCCGGGTCGATCCGATGCAGTTGGAGCAGGCCGACGCGCTCGGTCCGGAGCCGGCGCAGGCCCTGTTCGACCTGCCTGCGCAGGCTCTCCGGCCGTGCGTCGTACGCCCACCCTTCGGGACCGCCACGCGTGACGCCGACCTTGGTGGTGATCAGCAGGTCGTCCGGGTAGGGGTGCAGGGCCTCCGCGAGGAGTTCCTCGTTGGCGCCCCAGCCGTACAGATGCGCGGTGTCGATCAGTGTGACACCCAGTTCGACGGCCCGCCGGGCCACGGCGATGGCGGCGTCCCGGTCGGCGGCCGGCTCGGTCGCCAGGCGCATGGCCCCGAACCCGAGCCGGGTGACCGGGAATTCGCCTCCGACGGAGAATGTGCTCGTCGTGTCCGGTGCCTTCGGTGCCTGTGAAGTCATCGTGTCTGTCTCCCCCTTGACCGCCCGACCATACCGAAGCGTCCGCGCCGGGACCGCCGCGGCCCGGCAGCGCCCCGCCGGGCCGGGAAGCGCCGGCGCACCGTCGGGCTCAGCCCTTGAGATAGGCCAGAACGGCCAGCACTCGGCGGTTGTCGTCGGCCGACGGGCTGATCCGGAGCTTGGTGAAGATGCCGGCGGTGTGCTTGGCGACGGCGCTCTCGCTGATGTGCAGACCGTTGGCGATGGCGGCGTTCGATCTGCCCTCCGCCATCAGTTCCAGGACGTCGCGTTCGCGTGGCGTCAGGCTGTCGATCGTCCCGCGGGCATCGCCGCGCGACAGCAGACGGGAGATGACCTGGGGGTCCATCACCGTGCCGCCGGCGGCGACCCGGCGGACCGCGTCGTGGAACTGCTCGGTGTGGGTGACCCGGTCCTTGAGCAGATACCCGACGCCGCCCTCTCCCCCGGCCAGCAACTCGTTGGCGTAGAGCTGCTCGACGTACTGGGACAGGACGAGGACGGGCAGACCGGGCCGCCGGCGACGGGCTTCCAGGGCCGCCTGCAGTCCCTCGTCGGTGAAGGTCGGCGGCAGCCGCACGTCCACCACCGCGACATCCGGTGCCGCGTCCCCCTCGTCGAGCAGCGCGCGCAGGAGGGACGGGCCGTTGTCCACCGCCACGACCTCGCAGCCGTGCTCCTGGAGTGTGCGGGTCAGACCGTCCCTCAGCAGGAAGAGGTCTTCGGCGAGGACAACGCGCACGGAATCTCCATCGTCACGGTGGTGGGTCCGCCCTGCGGGCTGTGCAGGGCGAGGGTGCCGTCGAAGGTATCCAACCGCTGCCGCACGCCGGCCAGCCCGGTACCCCGGGAGGGGTCGGCGCCGCCGTGGCCGTCGTCGGTGACGTCCATGCGCAGCAGGCCGTCCTCGTGCGCCAGGACGATGCGGACCTCGCGGGCTCCGGAGTGCTTCGCGGCGTTCGTCAGCGCCTCGCTCACCGCGAAGTAGGCCGCGGACTCGACGGGGGCGGGGAGCCGGCCCGGCAGCCGTGCCTCGACGTGCACGTCGAGGAAGCTGTCGAGCGCCAGCGACCGCACCGCGTCACCGAGGCCCCGGTCGGCGAGGACCGGCGGGTGGATGCCGTGGACCAGGTCGCGCAGGTCCTGCAGGGCCCGCTCGGCCGTGCTGCGGACGTCCAGCAGGAGCGCGCGTCCGGCCGGCGGGTCCGTCTCCAGCAGACGGGTGGCCCGGTCCAGCGTCATCCCCAGGGCGACCAGCCGGGCCTGCGCGCCGTCGTGCAGGTCCCGTTCGACGCGCCGCAGCTCGGCGGCCAGGGTGTCCAGGGCCCGGCTCCGGGTGTCGGTGAGCCGCTCGATCCGACGGGTGAGCCGGGTGCTGCGCGGAGCGGCGAGCAGCGTCCGGCCCATCCGGGCATGCCACCGGAGCACGGCGGGGGCGGCAAGCAGGCCGGCGGCCATGAAGGCGAGCCCCAGGACCAGCGCGGCGAGCATGGTCGCGGTGGTGTGCACCGGGACGAACGCGTACCAGTTGCCGTCGTTGACGTACCGCCAGATGAACGGCTGCACCAGTGCGCCGAACGCCCCGTACTCGACCAGGGCGAGGGGGACGGCGACCAGGAGGCCTCCCGTCACCGGTTCCAGCCACGCCCACGCCAGATCGCGCCAGAACCCCTCATCGGCCAGGATCGCGCCCGACCTCTTGCGGGCGGTGAGGTCACGGTCCGCGGGCAGCGGCTCGGGCGGGCTGATCTGGACACCCGTCCATGTCGCGGCGCGCGAGCGGGCGCGGTCGGACAGCGCGCGCAGGGCCCGCGCGGCGGGCGGCAGCAGCCGGAAGCCGACGCCCACCGGCAGCAGCAGCACGGCGAGCACCACCAGTGAGCCGGCCGCCGACACCGCGAGCGCGTGCAGACTCGCCAGCTGGCACCGCCCGACGGCGGCACAGGCGCGCGAGAGGACCGCGCGGGGCCTGTCGAACACCTTCCGCGGCTTATCGAACATCTTCCATGATCGGGGGGAGCTTAGCCGGTGACGACACCGTCGCCCACCCCCGGTGCGGGCTCAACCAGGTCCACAGGGCCGCCGCCGTCAGGCACGACGCGCCGAACAGCACCATGGGCAGGACCGTGCCGGACTCCTCGTCCATGAACAGCAGCATGCCGAGGTTGATCAGCGCGTGGAAGCCCCCCGCGAGCAGCAGCCGGGAAGCCCGCGCCCCGTCAAGGGCCCAGCCCATCACGACCGACATGGACACCGCTGCCACCAGGAACGCCCCGGCATACACCGGGTGTTGGGCGAAGACCTGGACGTGCCAGACGCCCCACGCCGTGCCGACCGCCGTCGAGGCCGCGAGGGGACCGAAGCGGGTGCGCAGCAGCGGCTGCAGGAGGCAGCGCCAGCCGATCTCCTCGCCGCACGCGCCGATCAGCTGCGCCGTGGCGATCAGCGCGAACGGGGCGTCCGGGCGTGTGCACCGCGCGTCCCCGCCGAGCGCCGCGTACCCGGCGGCACTCACCGCGATGATCAGCGGCGCCGTCACTATCAGGAGCGCCCCGCGGCGGCCGCGCCCCGGGCGGCCGCCGGTGAGCAGCGCCCGTACGCGCCGCGGCCACAGCACCGCGGCGACGCCCACCCCGAGGGCAGGCCCGAACTGGGTCAGCTGGACGACCTCGACGGGCATCCGTGTCAGGGGCTGGACCGCGCCCAGCACACCGGCCGCGAGGAAGGTGACGGCGAGGAACGAGACCATCACCCTGATGTCCACAGGTGTCATTCGCATGGCACCGACGATGCCGCTGTGCGGGGCCCTCGCCATTGGACCTGGATGCCGGGCAGGGGTGTATCTGGGTACACCCCTGGGTGTGCGGCACTCACGGTCCTGGCGGCGGTCTCTTCCCTGGCCGCCGCCCCGGGTCAGCGGCCGCGGCGTGGTCGCCGCCAGGTGGTCAGGACGTCCTTGGTGGTGGTGACGGTGGCGACCAGGGCGAGGGTGTGGCGGACCATGGCGGGGGTGTAGTCGGCCGGTACTCCGGCGATGGCGTCCGCCGGTACCACGGCGGTGTAGCCGAGGTTGACCGCGTCGAACACCGCATTGGGGATCGCCACATTCGCCGATACGCCGGTGACGACCAGCGTCCGGCACCCGAAGTTGCGCAGCAGCGCGTCCACATCGGTGCCGGCGATCGGTGAGAGGCCGTGCAGTCTGCGCACCACCAGGTCGTCCTGCGAGACCGGTATCGGATCGGCGATGCGGACCGCCGTGGACCCGATGATCTGCTGGACGGGCAGTTTCCCGGCCGCCTTGAACAGGCGGGCGTTGTGGCTGGCACCGCGCCCGTCGGGGCGGCGTTCGGCGACGGCGTGCAGCACCTGGACCCGGGCGTCGTGCGCGGCCGCCACCAGGCGGGCGATGTTCGCCAGCGCGCCTGATGTGCGGGCGGTATCGGCCAGTTCGGGCAGTGCGCTGTCCGGGCCGACCACTCCGCGCTGGCACTCGACGGTGAGCAGCACCGTCGAGGCCGGGTCCAGTTGTTCGGCGAGCCGTGCGGCGTCCGGAGGCATCGCGTTCCTCTCTGGTGGTCCCTGGCGGGGGCCAGCCCCTGGCGGGACGGTTCGAGGCGGGCGAGGGTATCGGGCATTGCGTCCGTCAGGAAGAGCCTCCATGATTTCTGACGCAGCGTCAGGACGGCCGGGAAGTGGGCAGGTTCGGCGCTGCGGGGAAGCAGCAAGTCGTCGGGGCAGGCAGGCGAGCGGTACGCAAACGGAGGCGATGGCGATGACCGACACACAGCGGCGCGGGCGCCGGATCATGATGACGCGGGGCGAGCTGGACGCGTTCCTCACCGAGCAGCGCACCTGCCGGGTCGCGACGGTCGGCGGCGACGGGGCACCGCATGCCGGGGCGCTGTGGTTCGTCTGGGACGGGACGGCGCTGTGGCTGTACTCGATCACGCGCAGCAAGCGGTGGGCCCAGCTGCGCAAGGATCCGCGGATCGCGGTGGTCGTCGACGACGGGCAGGAGTACGGCGAGCTGCGCGGCGCCGAGCTGGCGGGCCGCGCGCAGTTCGTCGGCGAGGCGCCGCGCACCGGTGAGATCTGCCCTGAACTGGACGTTCCTGAGCGGCGGTTCGCGCAGAAGTACTTCGGGACGGCCGAGATGCCGCACGACGGCCGGCACGCCTGGCTGCGGCTGGCGCCGGAGTCCGTCGCGTCCTGGGACTTCCGCAAAATCCCGGGGTGAGCACGCGCCGGCGCGGCCGGTGTCCGCCGTGCGGTGATCGCGTTGTCAGTGGTCTCTGCGAGAGTGGTGTAGGTCAGCCCGCTGCGCACCGTGCCGGTGCCGGAGCCGGGGTGGCCCGGCCGCCCGGGCCGGGCGCCGACGAGGACGAAGGAGACCCGGTGAACGTGCTCTTCCCCGCACTGCGCGACGGTTCGCCCGCGCCCGCGCTGCGCTTCGGCGACCGCGCCCTCAGCCACCGCCAACTGGCGTCGGTGGCGGGTGCGCTCGCCGAGCGGATCACCGGCGAGACCCGGATCGCGATCTGGGCGACGCCGACGCTGGAGACCTCGGTCGGCGTGGTGGCCGCGCTGCTCGCCGGAGTGGCCGCCGTACCGGTGAATCCGAAGATCGGTGAGAGCGAGCTGGCGCACATCGTGGCGGACAGCGCGCCGTCGCTCGTCCTGGCCGAGCCGGACGCCGGCCTCCCGGGTCCGCTCGCCGCGCTGCCCCGTATCGACATCGACGCCACCGAGCCCCCCGAGGGAAGCGGGCCGGTCCCGCTGCCGCACGAACCGGGCGACGAGGCCCCGGCCCTGATCGTCTACACCTCCGGCACGACAGGGCCGCCCAAGGGCGTGGTCCTCCCCCGCCGCGCCATCGCGCACACCCTCGACGCCCTCCAGGACGCCTGGCAGTGGACCGCCGACGATGTGCTCGTCCATGCCCTGCCGCTGTTCCATGTCCACGGTCTGATCCTCGGCGTCCTCGGACCGCTGCGGCGCGGCGGCAGCGTCCATCACCTGGGGCGTTTCAGCACCGACGCGGTCGCCCGGGAGCTGCTGGCGGAGGGCACGATGCTGTTCGGTGTGCCGACGATGTACCACCGCCTGGCCGCCGAGGCCGGGCGTGATCCCGCGCTGGCCAAGGCGCTGTCCCGGGCCCGGCTGCTGGTCTCCGGTTCGGCCGCGCTGCCGCTGACCGATCATGAGCGGATCGCGGCGGCCGCCGGCCGGCGGGTGATCGAGCGCTACGGCATGACGGAGACGCTCATGAACACCAGCGTGCGGGCGGACGGCCCGGACGCCGCGGGCACGGTCGGGGTGCCGCTGCCGGGTGTGTACGTCCGGCTGGTCGACGATGCGGGCCGGGCCATCGAGGGCGGCGACGGCGAGACGGTCGGCGAGATCCAGGTCCGCGGCCCGAACCTCTTCGTCGAGTACCTCAACCGCCCCGACGCCACCGCCGCCGCCTTCGACGGCGGATGGTTTCGTACGGGCGATATGGCCGTCCGCGACGCCGCCGGGAACTACCGCATCGTCGGCCGCAAGGCCACCGACCTGATCAAGAGCGGCGGCTACAAGATCGGCGCGGGCGAGATCGAGAACGCGCTGCTGGCGCACCCGGGAGTGGCCGAGGCGGCCGTCACGGGTGCGCCCGACGAGGATCTCGGCGAGCGGATCGTCGCCTGGATCGTGGCGGAGACCGGCCCGGACGCCGGTCCGCCACCGTCCGGCGAGGAGCTCGCCGACCATGTCGCCCGCCAGCTCGCGCCCCACAAGCGCCCCCGCACCGTGCACTTCCTGGACGCGCTGCCGCGCAACGACATGGGCAAGATCATGAAGCGAGAGCTCCGTGCGTGACGGAGGCCTTCCCTGCACGCGGCTGACCGCCCGTCAGGCCCTCGCCGCGGTCGCGGACACGTACACCGAGCTCACCGGGCCGGACGGCCCCCGGGCACCGTCGCGGGCGGCGTACGGATCACGGGCCGCAGCGCCGTCCCCGGCGCCCCTGGTGCCGGACGGGCCGCTCGGCTGGCGCGGCTATGACGATGCGCGAGCGTGCGCCCGGGCGCGGACCGGCGAGGACGAGTCGGTCGTCACGGCCCTGGCCACGATCGGCGGCACGGAAGCGGTCGTGCTCTCCTTCGAGTTCCGCTATCTGGGCGGCTCCCTGGGCGAGCGCACCGGCGACCGCCTGGAGGCCGCCTACACCGAGGCCCGGGAACGGGGCCTGCCGGTCGTGTCGCTGATCGCCACGGGCGGCAGCCGGATGCAGGAGGGCATGCGCGCGCTGTCCCAGCTCCAGCGGGTGGCCCGGCAGTCGGCGCTGAACCGCGCCGCGGGGCTGGTGCAGATCGCCGTCCTCCGCGACCCCACGACCGGTGGCGGCTGGGCGACCCTCGGGGCGTCCGCCGACGTGATCCTTGCGCTCCCCGGGGCCCAGATCGGCTTCGCCGGCTCGCGGGTACGCCCCCCGGACGCCGATCCCTCCGCCTACTGCGCCGAGGGACAGCTGGCGTCCGGCCAGATCGACGCCGTCGTTCCGCCCGACCGGCTGCGTGCCACGCTCCAGCGGTGGCTGCGGCTGCTGTGCGCCCCGGAGGAGGCCGGCGGCCAGTCCGCCGAAGCGGCTCCCCCGCCCCAGGCACTGGGCGCGCCGGAGCTGCCGGAGACCGGCTGGGGTGCGGTGGTCCGTGCCCGCGACGCCCGGCGGCCGCGCGCCGAGGCCTATCTGGAGGCGTACTTCGACGACCGGGAGGAGATCAGCGGCGACCGCTGCGGCGGCGTCGACCCCGGCATACGCTGCGGATTCGGCCATCGCGGCGGCCGCACCATCGCCTTCGCCGCCCAGTGCGGTACGGCCATCCGCCCGGCCGGCTTCCGTACCGCCACCCGCCTCGTCCAGCTGGCGGACCGGCTCGGCATTCCGGTCCTCACCCTCGTGGACACCCCGGGCGCCGCGAACGACGCGGCGGCCGAGCGGGCCGGCGCCGGCGCCGCGATCGCCGGCACCTTCGCGGCGCTCGCCACCGCCCGCGTCCCGGTGACATCCCTGCTCATCGGCGAGGGCGGTTCGGGCGGCGCACTGGCGCTGGCCGCGCCGGGACGGCTCTGGGCGACACCGGACAGCTACTTCTCCGTGATCGCTCCGGAACTGGCCGCCGCCATCCTCAAGCGCGACGAAGGGCAGGTACACGAGACGGCCGACCAACTCCGCATCCGCCCGCAGGACTTGCTGGAGCTGGACGTCATCCGCGCTATCGTCCCCCCGGCTCCGGCTCCGACGCCGGGGACGGGGGCGGGGACGGGGACTGAAGCGGACCGGAGCTGAGCGGGGGGCGCAGGCCCACGGCTGCCGGCAGCGCGTGTGTGTCAGCAGCTCTCCAGCTTCTTTCCCGCCGTGCGGAGCGCCGCCACCGCGGCCCGGATGGAGGGCCTGCGGTCCGCGTCGGCGCGCCAGATGGCGTACACATGGCGGCGCATCGTATGGCGTACGGGCACCACGCTCACCCCGTCCGGCACCGGTCCGCGCCCCAGGCGCGGGGCCACCGCGACGCCCAGCCCCGCCGCGATCAGGGCGAGTTGGGTGCCGTGCTCCTCCGCCATATGCGCGATGCGCGGCTCAACGCCCTTGCTGCGCAGCGTGAACATCAGCCATTCGTTGCAGAACTCCCCCTGCGGCCAGGAGATCCACTCGTCGTCCGCGAACTGCTCCAGCTCCACCGAATCCCGCCGGGCCAGCGGATGCGCCGAGGGCATCGCGACATCGGCCGGATCGTCCAGGAGCGGGGCCTTCGCCAGCCCCTCGGGCAGGGACAGCGGCCGGTTGTACCAGTCGAGGACCACCGCGAGATCGAAATCGCCGCGCACCACGCCGCGCACCGACGCGTCCGGCTCCAGCTCCGTCAGCCCCGCGCGCAGCTGGGGGTGCTCGGCACGGAGAGCGGCGAGCGCGGACGGGAAGAGTCCCCGGGCCGCGGTGGGAAATGCGGCCAGCCGCAGCTCGCCCACCGCCTGGCCGCGATGCGCCTCCAACTCGGCCTGCGCCAGCTCGACCTGGGACAGGATGCGCACCGCGTGATCGGCGAGCAGCCGCCCCGCGTCAGTCAGCCGTACTCCGCGCCCGTTCTTCGCCAGCAGCTGCTGTCCGGTCTCCCGTTCCAGCTTGGCGATCTGCTGCGAGACGGCCGAGGTCGTCACATGCAGTCCGTCGGCCGCCGCGCTCACCGAACCATGGCGGGCGACCGCACTCAGCGTCCGAAGGCGATCAAGGTTCAACATATAAGCAATACTAAGCGATACCCCCCACGAAAACTCGCTTGTGCTACGAAGTTGTACGCCGCATCGTTGACGGCATGAGCACCGCCACAGGCGCACCCACCGCCTCCGCCAGCACCACCAACTCCCCCTCGCCGCACGCCGCCCCGGCGGCCGCCGGCTCGCCGACCTCCCCGGCAGCACCGCCCGCCGCGGCCTCCCGGCGTTCCCCCGGCTCCGGCAATCGGTCCGCACGTCGCCTGCACGCCCTCGGCTGGCGGACCCGCTTCGCCGTCCTGACCCTGATCTGGGGCTTCAGTTTCCTCTTCATCAAGGTGGGCACTCAGGGCTTCGCGCCGCTCCAGGTCACGCTGGGCCGGTTGGCGTTCGGTGCGCTGGTACTGCTGGCCATCCTCACGATCAAGCGCGAGCGACTCCCCCGCTCGGCCCGGACCTGGGGCCACCTCACCGTCGCGGCGTTCTTCCTCAACGCCCTGCCGTTCTCCCTCTTCGCCTACGCCGAGCTGACCATCCCGTCCACACTGGCCGGCATCTGCAACGCCACCTCCCCGCTGTGGGGCATGGCACTGTCGGTCGTCGCGCTCTCCGAGGACCGGCCCACCCGCCGGCGGGTCGCGGGCCTGGGCATCGGCTTCCTCGGCGTGCTGACCGTGCTCGGCGCCTGGCAGGGCTTCGCCGGCACGGATCTGGCGGGCACCGCGATGGCGCTCGGCGCCGCGCTCAGCTACCCCGTCGGCTGGATCTACGTCCGCCGCACCCTGGCCGGCTCCGGACACTCCCACCTGTCCATGTCCAGCACCCAGATGCTGCTGGCAACCGCCCAACTCGCGGTGGTGACCCCCCTGTTCACGACCGCGCCGACCGGCTACCCGATCGTCCCGCTGCTCGCCGTCTTCGCGCTCGGCGCACTCGGCACCGGCTTCGCCTTCCTCCTCCAGTACGGCCTGGTCGCCGAGGTCGGCCCCACCACAGCGCAGATGGTCACCTACTTCGTCCCCGTGATCGCCGCCGCCGCGGGAGTCGCCCTGCTGGACGAGCAGCTAAGCTGGAACACCCCCATCGGCGCCCTGATCATCCTCGCCGGCGCCGCCCTCACCCAGAGCAGGCCCCGCCGCTCCGCCCGCCCGTCGACCCCGCCGCCTGGAACCACCGGCGACCGGGGTGTGCAGCCCCGACAGCGGAAGTCAGCAGCCGTCGAGCGGTAACTCCCACAGCTCCTCCCAATTCCCACACCTCCTCCGGAGGCTGGTGATCGGAGCCGGTACACCGGTACAGGGGCCGGGGCCGGGGCCGGCTGCGCCCGGACGGCCAGACGGTCAGGGTGTCGAATTCGGCGCTGCGCGAGTGCTGCTTCAGCGCTTTGAGCAGCGCCGAGGACGGCTCCCTCGTTCCGGCGTGACGGCGTGACGGTGCGGCGGCGCGGCGACGTGACGGCGTGACGGCGTGACGAAGACCTTCGTCGCATAGCCGACCGGACCCTTGTCGTCGTACGGCTCCGGCATCCCCTCCACCGGCCAGAGAAAGACATGGCCGCAGATATCACCCCCGCTCTCCACCACCCAGTCCGGCCAGCGCCCATCGCCGAGCCGGTCGCGGATCCAGTCCCCGGCCTCTCCCAGCGCCCGGCCCCTTCCAGCGGCCGAGCCGGAGCCAGTGAGTGCTCATCGGCCACATCCGCCCGCAGGCATTGGTCACCTCCACTTCCGTCCGCAGGAACCAGCCACATCCACCCGCAGGCATTGGTTACCTCCGACCACACCCACATCCGTCCACTGACGGCCCGCGACACACACGGCATGGCCCACGCCGGGCGGGCCGGGCGAGCCGAGCGGCCGCACGGCGCTCACTCGTACCGACGCGCCTCCCCCACCCCCGTGGCCGCGGCGACGGCGTCGGCCACGGCGGCGATGTCGTGGTCGCCGAGACCGGAGACGGTGATGCGGATGCCGGGTGGGGAGTGCAGGCGGAAGCGTGCGCCGGGGGCCACCGCCCAGCCGGAGTGCAGGAGCCGGGCCACCGCGCCGGTCTCGTCCGGGACCGGCACCCAGACGTTCATACCGCTGCGGCCCCGGGCGCGCACCCCGCGCTCCGCGAGGGCGCGTATCAGTGCGTCCCGTCGCCGGCCGTACGCCTCGGCCACCGCTTTCGGATCGATCGCGGACGTCCGCCACAGATGCAGGACCGCGTCCTGGAGCAGATGGCTGACCCAGCCCGGCCCCAGGCTCTGCCGGCCCCGCACCCGGTCCACCGTCACGGCGTCACCGGTGAGCACCGCCAGCCGCAGGTCCGGGCCGTAGGCCTTGGCCGTCGAGCGGACCAGGGCCCAGTGATCGGTGACGCCGGAGAGCGGGTGCAGCGGGAGGTCGACGATGCCATGGCCGTGGTCGTCCTCGATGAGCAGGACGCCGGAGTGGCCGGCCAGGAGGGTGCGGAGCTCGGTGGCGCGGGCGGAGCTGACGGCGGCTCCCGTCGGGTTCTGCGCCCGGTCCGTGATCACGACCGCACGGGCGCCGTCCTGGAGGGCGCGGGCCAACTGCTCGGGCAGCGGGCCGTCGTCGTCCACCCCGACCGGAGCGGGGCGCAGTCCGAGCGCCGGGATGAGATCCAGCAGACTGCCCCACCCCGGGTCTTCCACCGCCACCGTGTCACCGGGCCGCAGATGAGCGGCGAGCACCCGCTCGATGGCGTCCAGCGAACCGCTGGTGACGGCGATGGGCCCGTCCGCCACACCGTCGGCGGCGAACGCCGAGCGAGCCAGGGCCGCCAGCTCGCCGTCGATGGCCGGCTCGCCATAGAGCACGGGTCTCCGTGCGCTGCGCGCCGCGGCCTCGGCCAGGGCCCTTTCGAGCGGAGGCAGCAGGGAGGTGTCGGGGTTGCCGTCGGAGGCGTCCCGGACGCCCGGCGGCACCTCCACCCGCAGCTCCTCTCGGGAGGTGCTCGCGGGGCGGGGGCGCACACGGCTGCCACGGCGGCCGCCTGTCTCGATCACTCCCCGGTCGCGAAGCGTGCGGTACGCGGCCGCGACCGTATTCGGATTGACCTCGAGATAGACCGCCAACTCCCTGAGCGGGGGCAGGACTTCGCCTGGTTGGAGCTCGCCCGCACCGATGGCTCGCTCGACACTGGCGGCAATCTCCGATGCGCGCCGCCCTTCGATCCGATACTCTCCTAGCACAAAACTAATTATGCACTAGTGCAATGGAGATCGCAATGCCCAGCGCAGAGTCGTACGAACCGACCGCCCGCACGACGCCCACCCGCGCCCGCGAGCGCGCCGCGTACGACCGCGAGACGGTGCACGGCATCCTCGACGCGGCCTACGTCTGCCACCTGGGCTTCGTCCGCGACGGTTCCCCGGTCGTCCTGCCGACGCTCTACGGGCGGGTCGGCGACCGCCTCTACATCCACGGATCGACCGGGTCCCGCCCGCTGCGGACGGCCGGTGCGGCGCCCGACCCCGGCCTCGAGGTATGCGTCACGGTCACCCATGTCGACGGCCTGGTCCTGGCCCGCTCCGCCTTCCACCACTCCATCAACTACCGCAGCGTCGTGGTCCACGGCACCGCGTATCAGGTGACCGAGGCGGCGGAGAAGACGGCCGCGCTCGACGCCCTCGTCGATCACGTACTGCCCGGCCGCGCGGCGGACTCCCGCCCCGGCAACACCAAGGAGCTGGCCGCCACCTCCGTGATCCGGCTCGACCTGCGCGAGGTCTCCGCCAAGATCCGCACCGGCGGCCCCAATGACGAGCCCGAGGACCTCGCGCTGCCGTACTGGAGCGGCGTCCTGCCCGTGGCACCGGTCTACGGCGCCCCCATACCGTCCGACGACCTCGCGCCCGGCACCCCCGAGCCGGCGTACTTCCCCGCCCGCTGAGGAGCCTTCGTGCTGATCCACCCCTGGGACGCGCCGGGCGACGACACCGAATGGCAACAGTGGCTCGCGGCACACGACTTCGGCCAGCTGGCCGTCAACGGCCCGCCCGGTGAACCGCCGATGGTGCAGCCGCTGCACTTCGCGTACGACCCGGAGCGCCACGAGGCCCTCACCCACCTGGCCCGGCCCAACCCCCTCTGGCGCGCACTGACGGACCGGCCGACGGTCCTGCTGAGCGTGGTGGACGACTACACCTTCATCCCCGGCCCCTGGCAGGCCACCGAGGACCAGCCGCCCGAACACGGCGTCCCCACCAGCTTCTACGCCGCGGTCCAGCTGACCTGCACGGCCCATGTCGTGGACGACCCGGAGGCCAAGGCGGCACTGCTGCAACGCCAGACGGGCCACTTCCAGCCGGACGGCGGCTCGGCTCCGGTCGCCGTGGGCGAGGAACCGTACGGGCGGCTGCTGTCCGGCATCCGCGGTCTGCGCCTCGAAGTGCGGGAGATACGCGCCAAGTTCAAGTACGGCGGCAAGCGGAGCGAGGCCGTCCAGCACCGCATATCGGAACGCCTCGCCGAACGGGACGGCCCCGGGGACGCGGCGGCCCGCAGCCATCAGCAGCGCCGGCTGGCCGCGGCCGCAACCCCCACGAGGACACCCGCCCCCTGAAGGCCCCGGCCCGCTTTGCCCAGGTGCCCGGCCGGCCGCCTCCCCGCCCACGGGGCGACCGGCCGGGCACCCGCCCTCAGCTCGCCGCCGGGACCGTGGACCGGGCGGCCGCCACCGCCCCGCGCGCCTCCGTCACCGCCAGTACGGCAACGGCCGTCAGCAGCACACCGGTTCCGGCGGCCGTGGCCATCGTCAGCCGCTCCCCCAGGAACAGCACCGCGATGGCCGCGGCCGACACCGGCTCGATCAGCGAGATCACGGAGGCGGTCGCGGCGCGCACGGCGGCCAGCCCCGCGAAGTACAGCCCATAGGCCAGCGCCGTCGGCACCGCCGCGATATAGCCCATCAGCCAGAGGCTGCGCCCCAGCTCATGCGCATGGGGCCACAGCCCCTCCACCGCCGCGAGCGGCAGCAGGCACAGCGCAGCGACCGCGAACGCGCTGATCGTCGAGGCGTACGGATCGCTGCCGCCGCCCTTGCCCAGCCGCCGGGTGGCCAGCGTCATCGCGGCGCAGCCGGCCGCGGACAGCAGTGCGTAGCCGATGCCCGCGGGACGGACGGTCGCGGCGCCGTCCCCGCCGAGGACCAGGACCATCAGCCCTGCCAGCGCCCCGGCGACGGCCAGCGCTCCGCCCGCGCCGAGCCGTTCGCCCATCGTCACGCGCGCCCCGATGGCGATGAGGACGGGGCCCGCCCCCATGGTGACGACGGTGCCCACGGCCAGGCCCGTGGTCTCGACGGCGGCGAAGTAGGCGGCCTGGAAGACGGCGAGGGCGATGCCCGTCACGGCGATGCGGGTCGCCCGGCGGCGGATCGGCTCGTACGGGGCGGGGGTAACGGGCCCGCCGGACCGGCGGCGCAGCAGCGCCCGCACGGCGACCAGGAGGAGGAGTCCGCCGAAGGTGCGCCAGAAGGTGAGGGCGATCGGGCCCAGTCCGCTGCCCCGGTAGAGGAGGGCGGCGGCCGCACCTGCGGTGCCCCAGGCGGTCGCGGCGAACATGACGTACAGCAGCCCCCGGCCCACGGGCAGGGCGGAGGGAGAAGTGGCGTGCATGGGAGGTGTGCTCCGGGAAATCCAGGACGGCGCGCTGCGCCGTGGAATGGTCGCGTGGTCCCGTGTGCAGGCAGCGACGGATGGCTCGGGTACCTGCCCGAGCCGGGGTTTCCTCGGAGGCCGCCGCCCGCCTTACGCGGCGGGCGGGGGCAGCACAGTCGAAAGCATGATCGCCACTTTACGTGGCGCGCGATCCGGCCGACAAGTCGTTCTCGGAGCCGGCCGCAGGCACAGCGGCTGCCGGGGCCGCGGTGCCGCCGGGCGCGTCCGCTCCCGTGCTCTCCCCGGTCTTCGCCCCGGCTCCCGTCACCACCACCGTGTCCGTGGCCTTCGGCTTGGCCGACTGGGCGATGAAGGCACCGCACAGCACGACGACCCCGCCCGCGATCTGCGGCCCGGAGAGGCGCTCACCGAGCAGCACCCAGGCCAGGACCGTCGCGATGACCGCCTCCAGACAGGCGACCACCCCGGCCACCTGCGGCGAGAGCCGGCGTATCGACACCACTCCGGTGAGGTAGGCGGCCACCGTCGCGATCAGCACGATCCAGGCGAGCAGCACGACGGCGGGCAGCGAGGCGCCGTTCATCTCCGCACTGCCGCCGAGCACCGACCAGTCCATGCCCCAGGGGCGGGCGACCAGCGTGAGGACGACGGCACCGATCAGCAGCCCGTAGGCGATCACGCCGAGCGGGTCGGCGGCGGTCTCCTCGTCGTCGGTGCCGTGGTCGGAGAGCACGAAGTAGCCGACCTGGCAGCAAGCCGCGCCGAGCGCGAGGGCCAGACCGAAGGCGTCGAAACTCAGCCCGGACCAGACCTCGACGACGCAGGCCAGACCGCCGACAGCGAGCACGACACCGACCGCGGCGGCGCGGGTGACCGGTCGTTTCTGAACGAAGCGGACCCAGCCCAGCAGGAGGGCGGGGGCGAGGTACTCGATGAGCAGCGCGACGCCGACGGGGATGCGGGAGAGCGCGGCGAAGTAGCAGGCCTGCACCCCGGCGACGGCCAGCAGCCCGAAGCCGGCGAGCAGGGCGGGCCGACGGCGCGGCAGGTCACGATGGCGCCAGGCGATCGGCAGCATGACCAGCGCGGCACCGGCCACCCGCAGCCAGGTCACATGGAGCGGTTCGAGACCGGCCTCGATCAGGGGCTTGGCGGCCACGCCGGAGCCGCCGAAGGCGAGGGCGGACAGCAGGGCGATGCCCAGGCCCGCACCCCGCCCCCGGGGCGCGCCGCCTTTACGGCCCGCCCCTGGGACGGACGAGACCTGCCGGGCCGCTCGGGCCCCTGGAGCTACCTGGCCCGGGCCGGTCGCTGGACCCGCCGGGCTCCCCGATGACGCGTGCATCGGGTCATCATGACAGCCGCCACCAGCAGCGTCGCCCCCGATACGGCTGTCAGTCCTGGCCCGACCGCTCGCCGTCCAGACGAGCCGCGAGCGCGATGGTGTCGACGGAGGCCCGGCGCAGGACTTCCACAGCCCGGGATTCGGGGTCGTCCACCAGCGCGGCGAGCAGGTCGAGGCAGCCGGCGCGCAGGGCGTAGCGCGCGTGGGCGCGGTCGAGGGCACCGTCCATGGCAGCGGCCGCGGCCGGTGACCAACCGGGGACGGCGCCGTCGGTGACCACGGGGACCGCGCCGGAATCCTCGACGGTGCCGTGCCATTGGAGGCCGTAGCCGATGCTGCGCTGGACGAGGTAGCCGAGCAGCCGCGCCACCTGGGGCCCGCCGTCGAAGGCGGCGCGTACGGCGGGGTCGGATTCCAGGAGGCCGTGGAGCAGATGCGCGGTGTCGACCTGCCGGTCGCCGTCGCGGGTGGCCCGCCTGCGGGCGGCGGAGACCACCGACGCGAGCTCCACGGTGAGCCGGCTGTCGAGGTCCTCCTGAGCGGGTCCGTCGCCGCCGCTGTACGCAGTACGGTTTTGCACAGCCTCCACCCCACCAGCCCCCTGGCCGCGGAACATCCCCGCCGGGAAGCATTTGCACATCCCGCGCTGGTTGGACATACCCGTACAAGATCTCATCCCTGGGGAGGAGATGCCGGGCGGAGACAATGCGGGGCGCTCGCCCGACAGCGAGGCGCGCGAGGCAGGCCGCCCCGGGTTCCGGACGGATATCTGACGATCCATCAGCAAGGGCCGCCATCGCTCTTGAACCTTCACCCCCGTGCGGCTACGTTCCGCGGCACCAGCCAGGACCGGACCGTCACCGAAGGGGTGATCGCATGGCCGAAGTCACCGCCCAGGCCCGCATCGAGGCACCGGCCGAGAAGATCTGGGACCGGCTCACCGACTTCGATGCGTACGGGGAGTGGAACGTCACCCACACCGCCTTCCCCAAGGGCGGCCCGGAGGCGCTGGAGGTGGGCGCGGCGCACGAGGAGAACATGAAGCTGATGGGCTTCCCCGCGGAGGTCTCCTGGACCGTCCAGGAGCTGGAGCCGGGACGGCTGCTCGACATCAAGGGCAAGGGCCCGATGGGCGTCAGCCTGGGGATGCGCTACGCCCTCGCACCGGACGGCGAGGCGACGGCCGTACGGATCGACGGCACGTTCACCGGCGCGGCGGTCTCCTTGATGGCCGGCAAGCTCAAGGACTCGGCGGGCGCCGCACTGAACGAGTCGCTGCGCAAGCTCGCCGGCCTGGTCTCCTGACCCTCCGGGAGCCACTCCCGCCCCCTGGCTCCCGGAGGGCGCCGACCACCTTCGCCGACCACCTCTTTCACCGCTCGCTCACCCTCGCTCAGTCCTCTTCGGCGAGGATCAGATACAGCTCCTTGCGGGCCTTGTTGACCACCGCCATGGCCTTCTCCCGCTGTTCGGGGCTGCCGGTGGCCCACACCTGACGGAACGCCTCGACCAGGCCGCCGCCCGCCTTGCGTATTTCGTTCATCGCCTCCCAGTCGACGCCGCGGCCGGCCTCCTCCCAGGGGGCGTCCGAGCCGCTGTCGGCCTCGGCGCGGCCGGCGTCGGTCAGCGAGAACAGCTTCTTGCCGCCCTCACTGGCGCTGACGATCAGCCCCTCGTCCTCCAGGAGCTGCAGGGTCGGATAGACCGAGCCGGGGCTCGGCTTCCACGCCCCGCCGCTGCGCTCGGCGATCTCCTGGATCATTTCGTAGCCGTGCATCGGGCGGTCCTTGAGCAGCGCCAGTATCGAGGCGCGCACATCGCCGCGGCGCGCCCGGCCGCGCGGTCCGCCGCGCCCCCGGCCACCGCCGAAGGGCGGCCCCCCGAAAGGCGGGCCGAAGGGGCCGAAGGCGGAGCGCCGCCGCTCCCAGCCGCCCCCGAAGTCCCCGCGACCGCCGGAGCGGCCGGGTCCGCAGTAGTCATGGCGATGCTCATGTCCGTGTTCGTGCCCTTGGGGACGCATGTCGTTCTCCCTCTCCATCGTTGAGCTGTCGCGAATCTATCGCGATGCCTCAACGATATATCGGGACTGTTCGTCGAAGCAAGGCTCCGAGCCATCTCCACAGGTGACCGGCAATCCACCATCCGTAGCCAATTTCCTGGAATTGGCCTTGGCCTGCGGGTCTGTGGCACCTCTACGCTCGCGGCCATGAGGATTCGTATCGTCGACGCCTTCAGTGCGCGTCCGTTCGCCGGCAACCCCGCGGGAGTCGTACTCCTCGACTCCGACGCATTCCCCGATACGGCCTGGCTCCAGCAGGTCGCCACCGAGGTCAACCTCTCCGAGACCGCCTTCGCGCATCCGCTGCCCGAGGGCGGGGACGCCGACTGGGCGCTGCGCTGGCTCACCCCGGCCGCCGAGGTGAACATGTGCGGGCACGCCACTTTGGCCACCGCGCACGTTCTGCACACCACCGGGGCGGCCACCGGCACGGTCCGCTTCCGCACCCGTAGCGGGGTGCTGACCACGACGGCCGGCGACGACGGCACGATCGCCATGGACTTCCCGACCGCGCCGCTGACGCCGGTGGCGGTGCCGCCGGTCGTCGCGGACGCGCTGGGCACCGAGATCCTCTCGGCCCACGACACCGGGCCCGATGTCGGCGACCTCCTGGTCGAGCTGGCCGACGAGAAGTCCGTACGGGCACTGTCGCCGGACCTCAGGGCGCTGGCCGGGCACGGCGGCCGAGGGGTGATCGCCACCGCGCGCGCCGAAGACCCCCTCGGCGGCTACGACTTCGTCTCGCGCTGCTTCTTCCCGGCGGTGGGCATCGACGAGGACCCGGTAACGGGCAGCGCGCACACCGCGCTCGCCCCCTTCTGGTCGGCCCGTATCGGCCGCGACTCGCTGATCGGGCTGCAGGGCGCGGCCCGTAGCGGCTATGTACGCACCGAGCTGCGCGGCGACCGTACGCTGCTCACCGGCTCGGCGGTCACGGTGATCGACGGCGAACTGCTGGCCAAGGACTGAGAGAAGAGCTTCTGACCGAGGACTGAGGGAAGAGCTGCCGGCCAAGGACTGAGGGAAGGGAAAAGGGGCGAGAGCCGTGGTGGGGGGGCGTCGGCCCTCGCCCCCACCACGGCTCTCGCCCCGGCCCTCGCCCTCACCTCACCCCGTTGGCAGCCACCCCACCCTGCCCGCCAGCAGCGCGTACCCGACGAACGCCACGATGTCTATCAGGGCGTGCGCGGCGACCAGCGGTCCGACCCGGCCCCACCGCCGGTACAGCAGGACGAAGATCACGCCCATCACCATGTTGCCGAAGAATCCGCCGATGCCCTGGTAGAGGTGGTACGAACCGCGCAGCACCGCACTGGCCGCGAGCGCCGCCATCGGCGCCCACCCCAACTGCCCCAGTCTGCGCAGCAGATACCCGACGACGATGACCTCCTCCAGGACGGCGTTCTGCACCGCGGAGGCGATCAGCACCGGGATCTTCCACCACACCTCGGGCAGCGCCTCGGGGATCACCGTCAGATTGAATCCGGCCGCCCGCGCGCCCAGATAGAGCAGCAGACCACTGCCCCCGATGGCGGCCGCCAGCGCGAGACCCCGGCTCAGGTCGAAGCCGGGCCGCCGCCGGTCGAAGCCGATCGCCCGCAGCCCGCCGGCCCGTTCGCGCACCAGCAGATGCGCCACCAGCGCCACCGGCACCAGTGCGGTCGCGATCCCGAACAGCTGCCAGGCGAGATCCAGCCACGGCCGGCCGGGCGCATGGGAGGCGTTGAGCGTCGCCGCCTGGTCCTTGAGGCCGCCGGGCTTGGTCACCGACCCGATGAAGCTGATGACCGCCGACAGCGCGCTGGCGCCCAGCGAGAGCGCCAGGACGATCAGCGTCTCGCTCCGCAGGATGCTCCGGGACGGCTCCTCGGCCGTCCCCGCGCCGGTCACCGCACCGGGCCCGCGCCCCGGAACGTCCCCATCGGCCACGGGACTTGTATCCGACTGCACACTTCCTCCACTTCCGTATTACCGCCTCTTCGCCACCATCGCCCCGCTAGGGTCTCGACAGCAGGTACGAAGATCGCGCGCGACAGGCCGGGGACGGGCGCCATCCACGTGGCGCGTTTTCCCTCTTCTCATCGAATCCCGATCGAGCTCCGAGAAGGAGAGGCGCTACCGCAATGGGACGACACAGCTTGCCCGACGGCTCCGCACCGCGGCGCACGGGGGCCCGCCCCGGTGCACGTCGGCGCACCCTCGTCATCGCCACCGGCCTGGTCCTGGCCGTCGCCGCCGGCTCGCTCGTGGCGCTGCGCAGCGGTCTGCTCCCCTTCGGCGACCCGTGCGACGGCACGTCGGTGCGGCTCGACGTGGTCGCCTCCCCCGATATCGCCCCGGCGCTGAAGTCGGTGGCCAGAACGGCCCGCGAGGACGCGACCCGCACCGACGGCAGATGCCTCGACGTCAAGATCACCGCTCGCCCGTCCCATGAGATCGCCGACTCCTTCGGGCAGCGGCCGGTGGACCCCGAATTCCAGGTATGGATACCGGATTCGAAGCTGTGGGTGGACCGGGTCGGCGCGGAGAGCGGCACCCCGCTCACCGCCGCCGACGCCATCGCCTCGTCCCCGATCACGCTGGGTGCCGTCCCCCGGACCGCCAAGGCCATGGGCTGGCCGAAGAAGACCTACACCTGGACCGATCTGAGCCGGACCGCGGCATCCGGCGACGCGCTGCGCCTGGGGATGGCCGACCCGGCGCGCAGCGCCACCGGGCTGCTCGCCCTGGCCCGTATCAACGCCGCCAACGCCAGGGAAGCCCGGGACGACGACGAGACCGCCTCCCGCACCGCCACCGCGGCAAAGCTCCTCCACCAGCGGGTCTCGGACGGCGACGGTCAGGTTCTGGCCACGCTGCCGCGCGACGACTCCAGTGCCGAGCAGGGCAATCCACGCCGCAACCAGGCGCTGCTGCTGTCCGAGCAGGCCGCCCACGCCCACAACACCGGTGCGGACGGCGGCCCGGGGCTGGAGCTGTTCTACCCCAAGGACGGCACCGCCCAGCTCACCTATCCGTACACCCTGGTCGACGCGGGCGAGCTGAGCCCGGAGCAGACCCGGGCCGCCAACCGCTTCCTGACGCTGCTGGGCGAGCCCGGCGGGCAGCGCACGCTGCGCGAGCACGGCTTCCGGCCCGGCAACGGCGCGGCGGCCGCGAAGGTGGTGGACGCGGCGGGCGGGCGCGCTCCCCAGCCGTACTCCGCAAGTCCCGCCGATCTGCCCTCGGCCAAGGAGCTCCGGGCGCTGCTGGGCAGATGGACGCTCACGGTGCAGAGCGCCCGGATCTCCACCGTCGTGGACGCCTCGGCGTCGATGGGCAGGCCGCTGCCGGGCCGGGGCGGCCGCTCCCGTATGGACCTCGCCAGGGATTCCCTCCTCCAGGCGCTGGCCACGTTCACGCCGGAGGACGAGATCGGGCTGTGGAAGTTCGCCGCCTACCTGGACGGCGACAAGGACCATGTCGAGCTCTCGCCCACCACCCGCCTCGGCGACCGGGACGCGGACGGCGGTACCCACCGCGATGCGCTCGCCACCGCGTTCGGCTCGCTGACCCCGATGCCGCACGGCGCCACCGGCCTGTACGACACCACGCTCGCCGCGTACCTCAAGGCCCGCGCGACGTATGCGAACGGGAAGTTCAACGCGCTGGTCGTGGTCACCGACGGCGCCGACGACGACACCGGCGGCATCGGCCTGGACGCCTTGGTCGCCGAGCTGGAGAAGCTCGCCACCCCTGACCGCCCGGTACCGCTGATCGCCCTCGCGATCGGCCCGGAGGCCGACACCTCCTCCCTGGACCGCATCGCAGCACCAACCGGCGGCTCGGCGCACCGCGTCAGCAACCCGTCGCAGGTCCACGAGGTGATCCTCAAGGCCATCATGGCGGCGGGCAGCAAGGGCCCGCGCTGAGCGGGCCCGTCCGCTGGCGGTGCGCCTCCCCTACGCTCCGTCGGTCGCCGCCTGCCGCGGTCCCGGTACGGTCGGCCGCTCGCCGACCGACCAGGCCACGGGCCAGGTGTGCACCGGCTGGCCGGTGTGCATCAGCTCGCTGTAGCGCCGGGTCATCGCGGCGAGCGCGGCGTCCCGGTCCAGGCCCATCCGCCGGGCGTGGTGGAAGGCCGCGGCCTGCCAGGAGGCGCCGTTCACCCGGCGCCGGCAGCGCTCCTCGATGATCGCCAGATAGTGGTCGCGGTCGGCGGGTTCCACCCCCCACGCGTCCAGCCCGCGGGCGGCCAGCGGCAGCAGTTCCTTGCGTACGAGCCGTACGGCGGGGATCTCGGCGAGCGCGCCGGTCCGCCCGGGACGCGGCCAGTGCAGGGTGGCGTCGATGCCGTACCGGCAGGCGGTGTCGAAGTTGCGGGCCGCGGCGGCGAACGGGAGGCGCGACCAGATCGGGCGCGGCTCCTCGGCCAGCGCCCGCACCAGGCCGTAGTAGAAGGCGGTGTTGGCGATGACGTCGGCGACGGTGGGACCGGCCGGCAGCACCCGGTTCTCGACCCTGAGGTGGGCCACGCCGTCGGTGACCGCGTAGACGGGCCGGTTCCAGCGGTAGATCGTGCCGTTGTGCAGCACCAGTTCGGCGAGGTCCGGAACCCCGCCCTCATCGAGGACGCGCAGTGGATCCTGCGGCCCGCACAGCGGCAGCAGCGGCGGGAAGTAGCGCAGATTCTCCTCGAAGAGCTCGTAGGCGGAGTCGATCCAGCGCTCGCCGAACCAGGTGCGGGGGCGTACGCCCTGGGCCGTCAGCTCCGGCGCGCGGGTGTCGGTGGCCTGCTGGAAGACCGGCGGCCGCGACTCGCGCCACAGCTCACGGCCGAAGAGGAACGGCGAGTTGGCGCCGACCGCCACCTGTACAGCGGCGATGGCCTGGGCCGCGTTCCAGATGCCGGCGAAGCGGTTGGGCGTCACCTGCAGATGCAGCTGCACGGACGTACAGGCGGCCTCCGGTGCGATCGAGGGCGAGCGGGCGACCAGGTGCTCGACGCCCCTGATGTCGAGCGCGAAGTCCTCGCCGCGGGCCGCCCGCATCTGCTCGTTGAGCAGCACATACCGGTCGTTCTCGGAAAGGCTGGCGACCGTGAGGTCGTCGGCGTCCAGGGTCGGCAGAATGCCGATCATCACGATCCTGGCGGCGACCTCGCGGGCCTTCCGCTCGGCGTAGGCCAGCCCCGTACGGAGTTCCTCGGCGAGCTGGTCCAGGACGCGGCCGGACAATCGGTGCGGCAGGATGTTGACTTCCAGGTTGCACTGGGCGAGTTCGGTCTGGAAATCACGGCTGGCGATGCGCTCCAGCACCTGGGAGTTCATCATGCGGGGCAGCCCGTCCGGCCCGGCCAGATTGAGCTCGATCTCCAGGCCCATGAGATTCCTGGGCCGTTCGAACCGCTTCTCCGTCAGCAGCCGCTGCAATCCCTCAAGACACTCGTGAAGCTTTCTTCGATAACGCTCCCGGTCCGCCAGGTCGATCCCGTCCGCGGCGACCTTCTCCCCCATCGAAGGGTCCCTCCTCGAGTGAACGGCCCGCGGCCACGGACCGCTTGGGGCCGTCCCCGACACGCCGGGGCTCGCGCTACGGTCGATGATGCCCCGGCAATCTGATCGATAACGCCTCAGGGGTGTGCCGGTACCGATAGGCTCGAAGTGGTGTAGCGCCCGGCATCTTCCTCCGGCATATCTCAGCGGCCATCGCCGTCCGCAATTCGCTCGTGAGAATCACCGACGAGATCCGGCCTACCGCGTCGGCGATACATTACGAGGTGCCATGGAAAACCGCCGTACAAAGCGGAAGAAATCACCTCGCGCAAGGGTCTGGATTACGCCTTGCCAGAAATCCGCAAGACGGGTAGCCGAAACACTTTCAGAACATACGTCGTATAAACTCCGCTTACGAGGCAGAGAGTTGGCGCACCAGTGTCGCCGTGATTTCGCCGGTGCTGGGGCTCAGCGGCCAGGGCCTGCCCGGCGGTTCTTTGCGGATCAAGCCCGCGCGGACCCGCCGGGCAGGCCCTACCCCACGTCCGGCCGCAGCCCCCGACGCCGGCCATGCTCTGTCCCCGCACTGCAGACAGCGCCGTTTGCACCTGCCACGCTCCACCGTGTCTCCGAAGTGAGAGGCGACCCACCATGCCGCTGCATGTTTCCCCCGCCCCCGCGCCCGCCCTGCGCAGCGTCCTCACCGCCCTCGGCTCGCCCACCGCCGTCCGCGAGGCCCCCGTCCCCGCACTGCGCGCCCATCAGGGCCCGCTCAGCCCCGATCACCCGCTGCCCTTCCACGTGTGGGACGACGTCAGCCGGGCCGGCGGCACACCGTGCACCCGTCTGGCCGGCTGGAGCTTCCTGGTCCGGGGCGGGGAGCGGGCCGTGGCGACGGCCGAGGCGATGCTCACCGCGGACGGCTGGACGTTCGGGCGCTTCTGCGGCGGCCCCTATGTCGCCTCCACCGAGCAGGCGCTCGCCCAGGCGGATACGCTGAGCGCGCCCTATCAGCCGCGGCTGCTGTCCGTCCCTGAGCTGTACATGCTCACGCTCTGGCTGCACCACGATCTCGCCGCCGACGGCTCCGAGGGCCTGCCCGCACCGGGTGACCTGCTGATTCCGCTGGCGCCCGCCCCGCCGGGGATCGCCGCCCACCGCCCGCACCGCGTCGCCGATCTGCTGCCCCGGCTCACCCTGCGCCTCGCGCCCGCCCCGCTGCTGCGCGAACCCGCCTGACCCGGCGCTCCGGCCGCGCATCCGCGGCCGGCGCCACGCCGTCCCACGACAGCGCGCCCCGCGACCCCCTCCGGCCGCGGGGCGCTCCGCCGCGCTCACCCGCGCGGGCTAGTCCGTGCATACCACTCCCAACCCCCTTGGCGAGGAGTGCAATTGGACGCAACCGCCCGCACGGGTGACGCGTCGATACCGAGTGAGTACCGCTGCTGCGAAATCCCTGCGGAATCCCGTCCGTAGGGCAACACTGGAACCGACAGAGGAAACGGGGGAGCGGCCATGACCACCGCATCGAGCCGCACGACGTTCACCACACCGCAGCGAAAGACAACTTCCATGTGTCAGCACCAACCGCCATGCCCGTCAGCAGACTCCAGCGACCGGGAGGCCGCACACCTTGTGGCGCACCACCCCGAGCAGGGCTGGAGCCTGCTCTGCAACGGCGTCCTGCTCTTCGAGGACACCGGTGAGCTGCTGCCGGACGGGCAGGTCATCGCCCCGCACCGGGCCCGGGTCACCGCAGCGGCCTGACCCGCGAGCACCCGGCACGTACAACAGGGCCCCCGGCAGATCTGCCGAGGGCCCTTGATGTTGCCCGGGTGGACCAGTGCTGATCAGTTGTCGTACTCGTCCAGCGGGGGGCAGGAGCAGACGAGGTTACGGTCGCCGAAGGCACCGTCGATCCGGCGCACCGGCGGCCAGTACTTCTCCGCCGCCGCGACGCCCGCCGGGAAGACGGCCTCCTCGCGGGTGTACGCGTGGGTCCAGTCGCCGCTGAGCGCGGCCGCGGTGTGCGGAGCGTTGCGCAGCGGGTTGTCGTCCTCGTCCCACTCCCCCGAGCCGACCTTCTCGATCTCCGCGCGGATGGCGATCATCGCGTCGCAGAACCGGTCCAGCTCGCCGAGGTCCTCGCTCTCCGTCGGCTCGATCATCAGCGTGCCGGCCACCGGGAAGGACATCGTCGGCGCGTGGAAGCCGTAGTCGATCAGCCGCTTGGCGACATCGTCGATGCTCACACCGGTCGCCTTGGTCAGCGGCCGGACGTCGATGATGCACTCGTGCGCCACCAGATTGCCGGGGCCCGTGTAGAGCACCGGGTAGTGCGGCTCCAGGCGCTTGGCGATGTAGTTCGCGCTGAGGACGGCGACCTGGGTGGCGCGCTTGAGGCCCTCGCCGCCCATGAGGCGGACGTACGCCCAGGAGATCGGCAGGATGCCGGCCGAGCCCCAGGGGGCCGCGGAGATCGGCCCGACGCCCGTCTCGGGGCCCGCGGTGGGCTGCAGCGGGTGGTTGGGCAGGTACGGCGCCAGGTGGGCGCGTACGGCGACGGGGCCGACACCGGGGCCGCCACCGCCGTGCGGGATGCAGAACGTCTTGTGCAGGTTGAGGTGCGAGACATCGCCGCCGAACTTGCCGGGCTCGGCGAGCCCGACCAGCGCGTTGAGGTTGGCGCCGTCGACGTAGACCTGGCCGCCGGCGTCGTGCACCGCGGCGCAGATCTGGGTGATGTGCTCCTCGAACACGCCGTGCGTGGAGGGGTAGGTGACCATCAGGACCGCGAGCTCGTCACGGTGCTTTTCGATCTTGGCGTGCAGATCGTCGGCGTCGACCTCGCCGTCCGCACCGGTCTTGACGACGACGACCTTCATCCCGGCCATGACGGCGCTGGCGGCGTTGGTGCCGTGCGCCGAGGACGGGATCAGGCAGACGGTGCGCTGCTCGTCGCCGTTGGCGCGGTGGTAGGCGCGTACCGCCAGCAGGCCGGCCAGCTCGCCCTGCGATCCGGCGTTCGGCTGGATGGAGACCTTGTCATAGCCGGTGACCGTGGCCAGCCGCTCCTCCAGCTCCTGGATCAGCGTGAGGTAGCCCTGGGCCTGGGCGGCCGGCGCGAAGGGGTGCAGCTGGCCGAACGCGGGCCAGGTGACCGGCTCCATCTCGGTGGTGGCGTTCAGCTTCATCGTGCAGGAGCCGAGCGGGATCATGCCGCGGTCCAGCGCGTAGTCCTTGTCGGCGAGGGTGCGCAGGTAGCGCAGCATCGCGGTCTCGGAGCGGTGCTGGTGGAAGACCGGGTGGGTGAGGTAGTCGTCGGTGCGCAGCAGCGACTGCGGCAACGTTTCGGCAGCGACCGGGTCCAGCTGCTCGATGTCGCCCTGCACGCCGAAGGCGCCCCAGACGCCGGTCAGCTGCGCGCGTCCGGTGGTCTCGTCGCAGGCGATGCCGACGAGGTCCGCGTCGACCTGGCGGAGGTTGATACCGGCCTCGCGGGCGGCGGCGACGACCTCGGCGGCCCGGCCGGGCACCCGCGCGGTCAGGGTGTCGAAGTACGCGCCGTGCACGATCTCCACACCGCCCGCCCGCAGGCCCTCGGCGAGCACGGCGGCGTAGCGGTGGGTACGCCGGGCGATGGTCCGCAGGCCCTCGGGGCCGTGGTAGACGGCGTACATCCCGGCCATGACGGCGAGCAGCACCTGCGCGGTGCAGATGTTGCTGGTGGCCTTCTCACGGCGGATGTGCTGCTCACGGGTCTGCAGCGCGAGGCGGTAGGCCTTGTTGCCGTCGGCGTCGACGGAGACGCCCACCAGGCGGCCGGGCAGGCTGCGGGCGAACTGATCGCGTACGGCCATGAAGCCGGCGTGCGGTCCGCCGAAGCCCATCGGGACGCCGAAGCGCTGGGTGGTGCCGACCGCGATGTCGGCGCCGAGCTCGCCGGGCGAGGTCAGCAGCGTCAGGGCGAGCAGATCGGCCGCCACCGTGACGACCGCGCCCAGCTCATGGGCCTGCTCGATGACGGCACGCGGGTCGCGCACCGCGCCGGAGGCGCCCGGGTACTGCAGCAGCACACCGAAGACGCCGCGCTCGGCGATCTCGGCGGGGATGCCGTCGGACAGGTCCGCGACGACGACCTCGACACCGGTCGGCTCTGCGCGGGTCTGGATCACGGCGACGGTCTGCGGCAGACAGTCGGCGTCCACCAGGAAGACGCCCTGCTTGACCTTGCCGACACGGCGGGAGAGCGCCATCGCCTCGGCGGCGGCGGTGCCCTCGTCCAGCAGCGAGGCGCCGGAGGTGGGCAGTCCGGTCAGCTCGGCGACCATCGTCTGGAAGTTCAGCAGCGCCTCAAGGCGGCCCTGCGAGATCTCCGGCTGGTAGGGCGTGTAGGCCGTGTACCAGGCAGGGTTCTCCATGACGTTGCGGAGGATCACCGGCGGGGTGAACGTGCCGTAGTACCCCAGGCCGATCATGGGGGACAGCACCTGGTTGCGCTCCGCCAGGCCGCGCAGCTCCTGGAGGACCTCGGCCTCCGTACGGCCCTGCGGCAGGCCGAGCGCCTCGGCGCTCTTGATCACGTCGGGGACGGCGGCGGCGGTGAGCTCGTCCAGCGACCCGAAGCCGACGTGCGCGAGCATCTTTGCCTGCGCCTCGTGGTCGGGACCGATGTGCCGGCGCTCGAACGGAATGCCCTGTTCGAGCTCGGTCAAGGAGATGCGATTGGTGGTCATCTGCGGGGGCCTCCTGGTCAGCGCGACCTACGAGGGGCACCACGGCGCGGGTGCCCGGACGGCCTCCCCCTCTGTCATCTCAACCTGAGAGCTTCACCGGCCCGCGCGAGCGGCCCGGCTTTCACCGTCGGTGAGGAGGGGTTCCGGCAGTGTGCCTGTCCGTGGCCCGCCCTGCTTTCCAGAGTGACCTCGTCCATGCGGTACGTGTGCCTGAGAGATTCCGGGGAGGATTTGCTCCTTCGGCGCCCTGGTCGCGAACGACAAAGGACTCTCCCGCATGGGGTCTGCGGCCATTCGCCAGCCTACCAGCGCACCACTCGAAGGATCCTTCGAGTGGCCGCAGCATGAAATGTGCCGTTTGGTAGTTGTCACAGGGCAGTTGCGACCAATTGGAGGGGCCGTGCAAACCGATATCGATCCCCGGAGCCTGATCGGCCGCAAAGCGTTCGACCGTAACGGCGCGAAAATAGGCACGATCGACGAGGTCTACCTCGACGACGCGACGGGGGAACCGGAGTGGGCGGCCGTCCGCACCGGTCTCTTCAGCCGGGACGCGTTCGTCCCCCTGGAGCCCAGCAAAATGATCGGTGACGGCCTGCACATCCCCTACGACCGCAAGCTGATCAAGGACGCCCCGGACTTCGGCGTGGGCCGCCACCTCTCCCCTGAACAGGAGCTCCAGCTCTACCACCACTACCGGCTGGATATCTCCCTCCCGGACTCCGACGCGCTCTCCCCCGGCGACTCGGGCGCCACCGGCGGATCCGGCGGCTCGGGCGGCGCGGGCGGCTCTGGCGGCTCCGGCGACAAGGACTTCGGCAAGATCGCGGGCTCGGAGGACTGACCCCCTCCCGACCCGCCGCCCACCAGCGGCAAGGGCTCACCCGGCCGCAGCGCCGGGTCCTCGACGGCAAAGGTCCGCACCCTCCCCGGTGCGGACCACGGCGTCTCGAAGCGTACGGTCACCCTGCCCACGCCACTCCCCTGCACCCACCCGGCGCCGAACTCGTCGTGCACCACATCCAGCCCCGGATGCCAGCGCCGCGGCCGCTCCTCCTCCGGCTCCCGCTCGCCGGTCTCCTCCCCCACCGGCTCGGGCCCCGCCTTGGCCAGCTCCTCGGCCTCCCGCTCCGTCGCCAGCTGGGCGAACAGATCCTCCTGGGTGAAGTCGGCCAGCCCGCTGACCCCCACGCCCAGCAGCCGCACCCCGCCCGTGGTGTCCACCGTCTCCAGCAGCCGCACCGCCGCCTCCCGTACGACCGAGGGGTCGTCCGTGGGCCCGCGGAGCGTCTCCGAGCGGGTCAGCGTCGAGAAGTCGTAGTTCCGCACCTTGATCACCACCGTGCGTCCGGAGCGGCCGGCCGCCCGCAGCCGCTGGACACAGCGGTCCGCCAGCCGCACCACCTCGTTCCGCACCCGCGTCCGGTCGGTCAGATCGACCTCGAAGGTGTCCTCGACCGAGATCGATTTGGCATCCCGCTCGGCCACCACGGGGCGGTCGTCCTGGCCCAGCGCCATCGCGTACAGCCCCGTGCCGTGCGCCTTGCCCAGGAGCCGCACCAGCTCCGCCTCGCCGGCCTCCGCGGTCTCCGCGACGGTGTGGATCCCGGCCCGGCGCAGCGTCTCGGCCGTCGCGGGCCCCACCCCGGGCAGGGTCCGCACCGTCATGGGGCCCAGCAGCTCCCGCTCCGTGCCGGGCTCGATCACCACCAGACCGTCCGGCTTCGCCGCCTCGGACGCGATCTTCGCCAGCATCTTGGCGCCGGCGAGCCCCACCGAACCCGTCAGCCCCGTCGCCGCCCGGATGTCGCGCCGCAGCTGCTCCCCCACGGCCCGCAGGGCGGCCGTCTCGGTCGGCACCCCGCCCGCTTCCAGATCCACGAACGCCTCGTCCAGACTCAGCGGCTCCACCAGCGGGGACAGCCCGTGCAGCAGCCCCATCACCGTTTCACTCACTTGGCGGTACAGCGTGAAACGCGGGCTGAGATAGGCGGCATTGGGGCACAGCCGCCGCGCCTGGGCCGTGGGCATCGCGGACCGGACCCCGAAGACCCGGGCTTCGTACGACGCCGTGGCGACCACCCCGCGCGGCCCGATCCCGCCGACCACCACGGGCTTGCCGCGCAGGCTTGGCTTGGCCGCCTGCTCAGCGGCCGCGTAGAACGCATCCATGTCCAGATGCAGAATCGTCGGGGCGGGTCTCACATGTCCGATGCTGCCGCATGGCACTGACAATCGACCCGCCGCCGGGCCGGGGCCTGTGGCGAGGCCTCAGCCGGCCCTGTTGCGCCGCCGCGCCAGCTCGTCGTGCGGGTTCTTCCCGATCAGCGTCTCGCCGGTGTCCACACGCTCTCCGTGGAGCTGTGACAGCGCACCCTCCACGTCCCGCCACACCACGCCGACCGCGATACCGAAGACGCCCTGGCCGCCCTGGAGCAGATCGACGACCTGATCGGGCGAGGTGCACTCGTAAACGGTCGCGCCGTCGCTCATCAGCGTCATCCGCGTCAGATCCGCCAGCCCGCGCGAGCGCAGGTGCTGCACCGCGGTGCGGATGTTCTGCAGCGACACCCCGGTGTCCAGCAGCCGCTTGACGATCTTCAGGACGACGACGTCCCGGAAGCTGTAGAGCCGCTGTGTGCCGGAGCCGTACGCGGGCCGGATGCTCGGCTCCACCAGGCCCGTGCGTGCCCAGTAGTCGAGCTGCCGGTAGGTGATACCCGCCGCCGCACATGCGGTCGGGCCGCGATAGCCGATGTTCCGCGCCTCGCAGTCCCCCGACACCGCCGCGGCCGGTGCCGGGGCATGGTTCGCGGCCGAGCCCGAGTGGAGCGGCAACGCCCCTTCCGCCGCCATACCGTCGCCGGTGATTGCCACGCCGCCCTCCGTCCTCCACGTCCCGGACGGGACCTGCCATATCGACGGTATGCAGTCACTCGGGGTGCGTCAACGATCGCCGCGCTCGCCACGCCGAGTGATAATCACCCTACGAGTGGTTTCTCGTGACCTCGCGCGGGGAATGGCTAAATAGTTTGGCCGGAATCAATCCCTTCATCCGGCCGGCGTCACTGGCTGTTGGTGCCGAAGTCCTCGGGCGAGATCTGGTCGAGGAACTCGCGGAACTTCTCCACCTCGTCCTCCTGCTCGTCCGGGATGGCGATCCCCGCGTCGTCCAGCACACCGTCCGTACCGAAGATCGGCGTTCCGGTGCGCAGCGCCAGCGCTATGGCGTCGGACGGACGCGCACTGACCTCTACCCCGCTGGCGAAGACCAGTTCGGCATAGAAAACCCCCTCGCGCAGGTCCGTGATGCGGACCTGGGTCAGCTCCTGGCCCACCGCTTCGAGCACGTCCTTGAAGAGGTCGTGCGTCAGCGGCCTGGCAGGGACCATGCCCTGCTGGGCGAAGGCGATGGCGGTGGCCTCCCCTGGCCCGATCCAAATGGGCAGGTATCGGTCGCCTCCCACCTCCCGCAGGAGCACGATCGGTTGGCTGGAAGGCATTTCCACCCGGACACCCACGACGTCGAGCTCGTTCACACAGCAACCCTAGGACGTGCCCGGCAGGTTTGGGTAGTCGGGCACTCTTTTGCTCACGGCAACCGGACCCGCAGAGCGCTCTGCACCAGCGCGGCATGCAGCCGTACGGACAGCCCTGCCAGCTCCCTGGCAGTGGCCTCGGCATGCGCCCTGGTCTGCGGGTTACGGTGCCGCCGAAGGGGTGCGACGACCTGTTCGACCAGGCCCGCCTCGCGCTCGGCGGCCGCCTTCACGGCGCGCAGATGCCGCGGCTCCAGACCGAAACGGCCCAGGTCCGCGACGAGTTTGGCCACGGTGACGGCCTCGATGTCGTATCCGCCGTCCGCGTGAGGGACGATGAGTCCGTACGACTCCCAGTCGGCGAGCGCCGCCTCGTCCACCTCGACGGCGGCCAGCAGCTCGGCCCGGCCGATCCGGGCAGCCGTCGGGCGGTCCTCACCGGGGTCGGGCACGTCCTCGACCAGGTCCCGGGCGGGCGCGGCCGGAGCCGGCAGCGACACCTGCTCACCGCGCTCCAGGGCGTCCAGATGCTCCCGGATGACCTTGAGCGGCAGATAGTGGTCCCGCTGCATCCGCAGGACGCTCGCCAGCCGCTCGACGTCGTCCGGCGTGAATTTCCGGTATCCGGAAGGCGTGCGCTGCGGCTCGACCAGCCCCTCGGCCTCCAGGAAACGGATCTTGGAGATGCTGACCTCGGGAAACTCCTCGCGCAGCGCATTGAGCACCGTACCGATGCTCACCGGCTTGCCGCCCGAGGAGGCGGTGCCGAGGCCATCGGCACCGCCTTTCGGTGTATCGCGCATATGCCTTCCCTGACGGTCAGATCCCGGCGCCTCGCTGGCTCGCGTAGAAGACCAGGCGGTACTTGCCGATCTGGACCTCGTCACCGTTGGCGAGAACGACGGAGTCGATCCGCTCCCGGTTGACGTAGGTGCCGTTCAGGCTGCCCACGTCGGCGACCGTGAAGAGACCGTCCGAGCCCCGGCGGAACTCCACATGCCGGCGCGAGACCGTCACATCGTCGAGGAAGATGTCGCCCTGCGGATGCCGGCCCGCCGTCGTCAGCTCACCGTCCAGAAGGAAGCGGCTGCCCGAATTCGGCCCCCGGCGGACGACCAGCAGCGCCGAGCCCAACGGAAGGGCGTCGACGGCCGCCTGGGCCTCCGGGGACAGCGACGGGGAGAGGTTCTGGCCCGTCGCCTCCGAGTCGTAGGCCTCCAGCCCCGAAATGGAGATCGTCGAGGTCGTCTCGGACGCCCGCTCGGGCTGACCGCCCGCGCGCAGCGGCGCGCCGCAGTTGGAGCAGAACCGGCTCGCCTCGGCGTTCCGGTGCCCACACCTCGTACAAACCGGCAAGGCCGACCCTCCACCCGTGCGTGGGGCTGATGGTTCCTGGGAACCTATGCGGCCGGCGCCGGAAGGGTCAACAGAACCCGCGCCGTGCCCCCCGGACGGACCGCTGACCTCGTCACGGAAGAGCGGACGCTCCGCCTCACCACTCTCGGGCTGGCGCGGAGCGCGGTGCCGCGCGGAGCCGCTGCCGCCCTCCTGGCGTGCGCTCTTGCCGAACAGCTTTCCAAACAACTTCACGGGCGATTCCCCTTGAACGACATAGACCCGCCCGTGGGGCAGGACGAACCCTCGATGCACACACCGGCCGATCCGGACATCCACTGAACGTCCGTGGCCTCCAAACAGTTTCCACCACACACCACACGCACGGTGCGTCGACCCCCCGCTACCTCATGCCCTTGTCGGGCACTCGACATACCTGCACGCCTCACTGCGATGACGACCGAGCGTAGTCAGGCCGCTTCGCCGCCCGCAAGGCATCCACAATGATCTTCTCCTCACGGGTCACAGACACCTTGGCCTGCTCCTTTTCCAGTGTCTGGACCACGCCGCCGGGGATGTTCAGCGCCGGTTCCAGGTCCTCCGGCTTGCCGATGACCTTGAAGCGGAACGGCTGCGTGACACGCTTGCCGTCGATCTGCACCCCGCCCCGGATGTCCGAGAGATAGGTGTTCGCGACCACCCGGACCTGGTTGACCTGGATGGCCTCGGCACCGGCCGCCCGCAGCTCCTGGATGGTGTCCAGCAACTTGTCCGCCTCCACGGAGTGCGTCGGGTCGTCGATGGTCAGGTTGATGCCGGGCCCCTGCGCCGCGACGGTCCCGGCCAGCACACCCAGCTGCTGTTCCTTCTCCACGGTCTGCTTACGGGCCTCCTCGGCCTGGTCCGAACTGTTCTCCAGCTCTGTCTTCTGCCCTTCCAGGCGCCGCTGTTCGTCCGTCAACCGCTGGGAGCGATTGTCCAGCTCGTCCAGAATGCGCACCAAGTCCTCCTGGCGCGCACCTCGCAGCGCACTGCTGTCACTTGTGGAACGTACCTGAATCGCCAGGCCGAGGCCGAGAATGAACAGGAGCAACGCAACGATCAGTTGAGCCCGGGTCAGCCGCGGCGGCCACAGACTGGCGGCGAGCCGCTCCCGGCCGGTCTTGGGGCGCTCTTCCTGCCCGTCCCCGGCGACCGTTTCCGGGGCCGAGGAGTCTGCCCCGTTACCCGACTTCTGTCCAGCACTGTCCGATTCTCGGGCTGCGGCCCCGTCCGCGGACCCGCCCCGCTCAGGGGTGCTCCGGTTCTCGGGCGGCATCGGCCGCCGGCCCGCCGGGCCGCCCTCCTGCCGGTGCTCCGGCTGTTCCGGCCTCTTGTCCGGCTCAGGGGTCTCGTCCATCGCCATCCGCCTCACGCCCTGAAGACGTGCCGGCGGATCGCGGCGGCGTTGGAGAAGATCCGGATGCCCAGCACCACCACGACACCGGTGGAGAGTTGGGCGCCGACGCCCAACTTGTCGCCGAGGAAGACGATCAGCGCGGCGACGACGACGTTCGACAGGAACGAGACCACAAAGACCTTGTCGTCGAAGATGCCGTCCAACATGGCGCGCAGGCCGCCGAAGACGGCATCCAGCGCCGCGACGACAGCGATCGGCAAGTAGGGCTCGACCACCGTCGGCACCACGGGTCGGACGACAAGTCCGACCACGACTCCCACGATGAGGCCCAGTACGGCGATCACGATGTGCCCTTCCCTGTGTCGGCACCGCCCGACCTGGCGGCACCGGCCTGCGGCTTTGCGGTACGTACGATCAAACTGGGCGCGGGCGGCAGCGTGACCTCACTCTCCGCGGAAATCCTGGTGCGGATGCCGTAGTTCTCCTGCAGCACATGCAAGTACTGGCCATCGGCGCTGTCCTGGAACGCGGTGCTCAGCCGCTGCCCGTCCCCCACCGCCAGCACCGTATAGGGCGGCACCAGTGGCTTGTTGTCGACCAGTATGGCGTCTCCCGCGGCTCTGATCGCCGAGAGTGACGTAAGCCGCTGCCCATTGACGGAGATGGCCTCCGCACCGGACTCCCACAGGCCGTTGACGACGCGCTGCATGTCCCTGTCGCGTACCCGCCCGGTGTCCGAGAAACCACTGCTCTCGCGCGGCCCGCCGCTACCGGACGCCGCACCCTTGGCATCGTCCACGACGAGTCGTACGCCGGGCCCGCTGACCTGCGTCGAACCCGACAAAAGGGCCAGCAGTTCCGCCTTGCCGGCGCCGTACTGCTTCAGCGCCTCGCGCTGCATCCTGCTGACGTCGCCCCGCAGCGCGTCGACCCGCTGCTGCTGTTTGTCCGCCTCGCCGGTGCCCTTCTGGATGCGGTTGATCAGCTCTTCGCGCTCCTTGGCCAGCGTCGGTGCGGATATCCGCGCCTGCGCCGCCCCCACGGTCACCACGAGCGCGGCCAGCACCAGACCCGCCGCCAGGCCCAACTTCGCCCGCAGAGTACGCGGCAGACCGCGCACACCGGCCTCGGCCTTGCGCGCGGCGGCCTCGGCGTACCCGTCGTCGAGGCTGTGATCCATCACGTTGGTCAGCAGCGACATGGACGCGTCGGGGCGCGCGGCCGGCGTGTTCGGGGTGCTCCGATCGGGGCGCTGCTGCGACATGCCGCACATCGTCCCACGTCGGCCGCGCACTCTCCCAACGGCCCCACCGGCGTGCCGGTCAACGGCCCGCCGGCGGGGTCGCCGTCAGCGTCCGGCGCTGTCCACCACGGCCGACCACTCGTCTAGGAGCTGCTGGGCGGAGGCGTCGTCCGGCCCTTCCGCCCACAGATGGGTGACGGCCTCGGCCGGGTCCGGGAGTACAAGGACCCAGCGGCCGTCGGCCTCCACGACCCGTACGCCGTCCGTGGTGTCCACGTCCCGGTCGCCGGCCGCCTCGACGACATGCCGCATCACCAGGCCCTTGACCGCCCAGGGGGTGGCCAGATCCCGGCGCAGCACATGGGCTCGCGGGATCCGGGCGTCGATCTGGCTGAGCGTGAGCTGGGTGCGGGCCACCAGGCCGATCAGCCGGACGAACGCCGCCGCGCCGTCGAAGACGCTGCTGAACTCCGGGATGATGAAGCCTCCCAGGCCGTCCCCGCCGAAGACCGTGCCGTCCGCCCTCCCCACCCGGGTCAGGTCGTCCGGCGAGGTCGTCGTCCACTCCACCTGTGTGCCGTGGTACGCCGCCACCTGCTCGGCGATCCTGGTGGTGGTCACCGGCAGCGCCACCCGGCCGGTGCGCCGTTCGGCGGCGACCAGATCCAGCATGACCAGCAGCGCACGGTCGTCCTCGATGATCCGGCCGCGTTCGTCCACGAGAGAGAGCCGTTCGCCCACGGGGTCGAAGCGCACGCCGAAGGCGGCCCGCGCCGAGGACACCATCTCGCCGAGCCGGACGAGCCCGGAGCGCCGGGCGTCGGCGGTCTCGGTCGGCCGGGATTCGTCGAGCCCGGGGTTGATGGTCAGGGAGTCGACGCCGAGCCGCCCCAGGAGGCTGGGCAGGACCAGGCCCGCGCTGCCGTTGGACGCGTCCACGACGACCTTCAGGCCCGACTCGGCGATGCCCGTCGTGTCCACGGCTCTCAGCAGCGACCCGGTGTAGGAGTCGAAGACGCTCGCCGGGAAGATCAGGTCACCGATCTCGCCCGGGAAGGCGCGGCGGTACTCCTGACGGGCGTAGACGCGGTCGAGCTTGCGCTGCCCGGCCTGCGAGAGGTCGGCGCCCCGCTCGTCGAAGAACATGATGTCGACGGAGTCCGGTACGCCTGGCGTCGTGCGGACCATGATGCCGCCGGCACTGCCACGGGCGGTCTGCTGACGGGCGACCGGCAGCGGAACGTTCTCCAGGTCGCGCACGTCGATGGCGCTGGCCTGCAGTGCGGAGATCACCGCACGTTTGAGGGCGCGGGCACCACGGGAGTGGTCGCGCGCGGTGGTGACCGTCGAGCCCTTCTTCAGCGTGGTGGCGTATGCGCCCGCGAGCCGTACGGCGAGTTCCGGGGTGATCTCGACATTGAGGATCCCGGACACGCCCCGGGCGCCGAACAGATGCGCCTGGCCGCGGGACTCCCAGATCACCGAGGTGTTGACGAATGCGCCGGCCTCGATGGTCTTGAACGGATAGACCCGCACATTTCCCTGGACGATCGACTCCTCGCCGATGAGGCATTCGTCGCCGATCACGGCACCGTCCTCGATCCGGGCGGCCCGCATGACATCGGTGTTCTTGCCGATCACACAGCCGCGCAGATTGCTGTGCTGACCGAGATAGACGTTGTCGTGTACGACGGCCCGGTGCAGGAACGCGCCGCTCTTCACCACGACATTGGAGCCGACGACGGTGTGCTCGCGAATCTCCACACCCGCCTCGACCTTGGCGTAGTCGCCGATGTACAGCGGCCCGCGCAGCACGGCGTCGGTATGGACCTCGGCACCCTCGGCCACCCAGACGCCCGGTGAGATCTCGAAGCCGTCGATCTCGACATCGACCTTGCCTTCGAGGACATCGGCCTGGGCCTTCACATAGCTTTCGTGGGTGCCGACATCCTCCCAGTAGCCCTCGGCGACATAGCCGTAGATCGGCTTGCCTTCCTTCATGAGCTGCGGAAAGACATCGCCGGACCAGTCGACCGGCACATCGGGCTCGAAGTAGTCGAAGACCTCCGGCTCCATGACGTAGATACCGGTGTTGACGGTGTCCGAGAAGACCTGGCCCCAGGTGGGCTTTTCCAGGAAACGCTCGACCTTGCCGGCTTCGTCGACGATCGTGATGCCGAACTCGAGCGGATTGGGAACCCTCGTCAGACAGACGGTGACGAGGGCGCCCTTTTCCTTGTGGAACCGGATCAGATCGGTGAGGTCGAAGTCGGTGAGGGCGTCACCGGAGATGACGAGGAAGGCATCGTCCTTGAGGGCTTCCTCGGCGTTCTTCACACTGCCGGCGGTGCCGAGTGGCTTTTCCTCATTGGCGTAGGTGAGCTCCATTCCGAGCTCTTCCCCGTCCCCGAAATAGTTCTTGACGAGCGAGGCAAGGAATTGCACGGTCACGACGGTCTCGTTGAGGCCATGCCGTTTCAGCAGCCTCAGCACATGCTCCATGATCGGCCTGTTGGCGACCGGAAGCAGCGGCTTGGGCATACTGGACGTCATGGGGCGAAGGCGTGTTCCTTCGCCACCGGCCATCACCACGGCCTTCATGTCGGAAGCGTCCTCCTCTAAGAGACGACGGTCTTGCCGACTTCACCTGTCCAGATCGCCCACTGTTCTGTGCTCGCGTACGGGCGCCGGCGCTTGCACAATCTGCCGGTGAGGAGAGCTCAGTCGGCTGTGGTGTCCGCCCTGATGAGTCGGCGGACCTGGACCACGTAGAGGATCCCTGCCCACCAGTACAGTGCCGTACCCCATCCTGCGAACGCCCATCCGAAAATAGCAGCGAGCGCGTGAAGCCAGCCATCTCCGTCGCTCAGCAGGAGCAACGGGAAGGCGTACATCAAGTTGAACGTAGCCGCCTTGCCCAGGAAGTTCACCTGGGGAGGGCCATATCCGTGACGGGCGAGGAATGCCACCGCGATCAGCAGCATCACTTCGCGTGCCAGCAGGGCCGCGGTGAGCCAGAGCGGAAGGATCTCGCGCCAGGTCAGACCGACGAGGGTGGACAGGATGTACAGGCGGTCGGCCGCCGGGTCCAGGATCCGGCCCAGGCTGCTGATCTGGTTCCAGCGCCGGGCGAGCTTGCCGTCCAGATAGTCGCTGACGCCGCTCAGCGCGAGGACCAGCAGCGCCCAGCCGTCGGCATTCGGGCCACCGAATTTCGGCCAGAGGATCAACCACAGGAACACCGGTACGCCGACGAGGCGAGCCATGCTCAGGATATTCGGGATGGTGAGGATGCGATCCGTCTGGACCCGCGTCTCCTGGACCTCCACCGCGGGGGCCTCCTGTGGGGAAATGTTCCAACGATGCCCCTTGACCTTACCTGTCCCTCCGGCCACGCCGTGCCCCGGGTCCCAAGATCCCCGGGAACGCACAAAAGCCCCGTGGGAGCTCAGGCTCCCACGGGGCTTTTTCAAAATTTGTTCGGCGGCGTCCTACTCTCCCACAGGGTCCCCCCTGCAGT